>JBAUBA010000184.1:0-13828 GCA_049676265.1 Atribacterota bacterium | reverse complement strand
TCCTGCAATCCTCTGCTGACTTCATTGCAGGTATTACAGATGGTAAACTCAGGCGAAATAGTAAGTTGAGAACATTGGGTATGTTCCCAAACTTTTTTAACTAAATTATAGATACTCTCCGGTGAAGGACGGTTTTCTCCTACAAAGGCATGAATTATCGCCCCGCTCTTTATTAGAGGATGGAACTTACTCTGTTTAATAATTCGAGTAATTAAATCTATTGGTGCAGAAGCAGCAAAATGGATACTATTGGTATAATAACTTTCGTCTCCATCGGAATTTCCTTTTACAACTTTTTTACTATCCGGAAATTCCTGTAAATCGATTTTAGCTAACCTTCCTGCTGCGCTTTCGGCGGGAGACTCTTCTAAGGATAAGTTTAAATTAAACTTTTCACTATACTCTCTGCATTTTAAACTCATAAAGGATACAATTTTTAATCCCAACTTAAAGACATCTTCGCCTTCATGAAGCTGTTTGCCGGTAATATGCTGGACTGCTTCGTTTAATCCGATTAATCCTATTAGATATGTGCCTCCGTCTAAATCGACATAAGGTTTGCCATCCTGAGCTGTTTTGCCTATCTGCCATAAAGGTCCGCTGGGATTTTCCATCATCATCTTTAAAAACTTTTTCTTCTGTAAATGTGCTTTAACCGCCAAACATAAAGCCTGATCAATTTTCTCTAAAAATAAATTTAAATTATCTTCATCATTAAAGTCAAGAGAAGATTCAGCAATATTATTGTTAGGGAAAGTTTTATAGGCACATTGAGGCAGGTTAATAGTAACATTCTGTATTCCGGCAAATCTTAATTTTTCCGGATGCAGTATCATTTCCTGATCAGTTATCTCTGTTTTTAACCGGCAGCAGGCAGCCAGGCTTATATCATCCCTGTCAAAAATAAAATAAGGTGAACCGTTCTCGGAAGCTATTTCACAAGCATATTTTAATAATTTTTTCTGTTCCGGGTCCTCGAAAGATTTGCTGTCGATGTGCAGATCCATTTTAGGAAAAGCAAAAACTTTTCCATGGTAATCCCCTTCTCTCCAAACTTCCATCAAAGCCCTTAAAAATAATTGTGATTCCTTCTCGTATTCTCTATAGGTTTTTCCGGTATATTTCCCTCCCGGTCCAATTGCCGGTATATTTCTAAGATATTGCGGAATGCCGAGGTGAACATTGAAATCCAGGAAAAGACTTTGCCCTCCTCTTGAAAAGGCGTTTTGCGAACCGCTAAATATTAAATATTGGGCTTCTTGCTTTATTTCCTTAAACGGTAGGTCTACCAAAAAAGGAGCATACATGATATTTAAATAAGCAATACCTAAAGCACCCGCATAATAGGCTTGCATAGAAGCCAGAAAAGTGTTCAGATGTCCGGTTAAGGTTCTAGTATGCTTGGCCGGGGCGGAAGAAGTATCTAAATTTTCTAATTCCAGTCCATATTTTTTTAAAAACTCGAGAGAATGACCGGAACAATAAATTCTCGGGTAACCTAAGTCATGAATATGAATCCAACCTTTTAAATGGGCATCAGCTACTTCTTTGGAAAAAACTTCTTGCAGCATATATTGTTTGATAGTATTTTCGGCAATGGTCAAATTTATAGCTTCCGGATTATTGGTTCCAATATTACTATTTTCTTTACTCTTGGAAAAAAATAGTTGTTTTAAATCAAAAGTAGGCATTCCGATAATCTTTTGTTTTCTCCACTTATGTTCATATCCTCTGGTAAACAACTCATTATCAACCAATTCCCTAATCAAAGAAGTGGAAATCTCGCTTAAGCTTAAATCGACTATCTTTTTTTCTACTGCCTTGGCTATCTTTATAGAAACATTTAAGGGCAGCTCTGCTTCCTTGACTAAAGCTTGAATAATTTTCTGCCTATCCCAGGGGAAAATATTCTCAGAGGTTGGAGTGGAAACCAATAGAGAAAGATCAGTTGTACTTTTATGGTTCTCTACCTTTTTTCTAACTTTTAAACTCTCTCTAATTCTACTCCTTTTATCCCGATATAAAATGTAGGCTTTAGTAATTTTTACCATTCCTTCTCTAATTAAGATCTCTTCCACTACATCCTGAACTTCCTCTACTTGCGGAACCTTATCCATAAATCTTTTTTCTAATTTTATAATTATCTGATCGGTTACTTTTTTTGGTATGGTTTTATTTTTTTCTCCTGTTGCTTGCATAGCAGCAAAAATAGCTTCGCTTATCTTTTTTTTGTCAAATTCTGCTAATTGACCGTCTCTCTTTCTAATAGTCTTTATCATTTTGAAACCTCATTATAAAATATAGTTGTTGAACTAGTTGTTGGTGAATAGCAATTCGTATCGCGTATCGCGTATTGCGTATTGCGTTAAAGAAACTAGGATCAGGTGTAGGGGCACAATGAATTGTGCCCTTTTTTGTAATTCACAGACAGGCAGGCCTGCGATTAACGGGTTCAATGAATCGAACCCCCTACTTTGGGCACGATGCATCGTGCCCCTACTTTTTTTCAAACTTGCAACTTACAGCTCGAAACTTAATACTGGTTACACATTACTCATCACTTATTATTGTATTTTAAACGACATACTCGATACTATATACTATCTTATTCTGAATTCTGGCTCCTGACTTCTTTTTATTCACGAGATACGAGATACGAATTAAGCCCCTACGATAAAAAGGAATCCCTATACAATTAAATAATCTTTCTATTTACTAATCTTCCTTATCTCTTTTACGAAGCTGCTTAGATCTTTAAATTGCCTGTATACCGAGGCAAATCTTACGTAAGCAACTTCATCTAAATCTCGTAATCTGGAGATAACCAATTCTCCAATTAGGTTACTCTTAATTTCATTCGCTCCTTCACTTTTTGTGGTCTCTTCTATGTTGTTTACTAAATTATTTATAGTCTCTATACTAATTGGTCTTTTTTCACAGGCTTTAATAATACCGCTGGTAATCTTTTCCCGAGAAAAAGGTTCCCTCCGACCATCTTTTTTTATTACCATTAGAGGAATTAAATCAACTCTTTCATAAGTAGTGAATCTTTTATTGCATTTTTTACAAATTCTTCTTCTTCTGACTACTAATTCATTTTCTATGTGCCTGGATTCAATTACCCCGGTATCGTAATAACCGCAAAAAGGGCATTTCATATTGCACCCCTAAATATAAGATTACGTTTATAGTATTACACCATATATAGGGAATGTCAATATGAAATTAGTAATATTTTTAAAAAATAAGACAGGCGTCTCGCCTGTCTGTGAATTATAAATAAAAAAGGGCACAATTCATTGTTTCATTGTGCCCCTACACTTGAATCCCGGCCTCTTTAACGCGATACGCGATACGAAATTGCTCTACGCTATCTTCTACTTTTTCTCCCTTAAAAAAGTAGGAATATCTAAATCATTATAACTTATCTTATCTTTATCGAAATCAATCTCCTCAAGCTCGGAACCTTCTTTTATTTTTTCTAAGGTTTCAAATCCGGTAGCTATCACCGTTACCTTTACTTCATCATTTAACCCTTTGTTAATTACCGCTCCAAAGATAATATTTGCTTCTGGATTAGCTGCCTTGGAAATTATTTCAGCAGCTCTATTAACTTCACGCAAAGTTAAACTTGAACTCCCGCTGATATTAAACAACAACCCTTTAGCTCCATCGATTTTTGTATCTAAAATTGGACTGTTTATAGCTTTTTGAGCTGCTTCTACAGCTCGGTTTTCACCGCTGGCTCTTCCTAATCCCATTATGGCTGTACCGGCATTTTTTATAATCATTTTTACATCCGCAAAATCTACATTTATTAAACCTGGCTCGACTACAATTTCGGTAATTCCCTGAATACCATGCAGTAGAACCTCATCAGCAATTTTGAAAGCATCCAATACAGAAGTATTTTCCTCAACAATCTGAAGTAATCTATCGTTGGGTATTACAATTAAAGTATCTACACATTCTTTTAACAATTTTATTCCTTCCTCAGCCTGCTCCATCCTTTTATGACCTTCAAAAGAAAAAGGCTTAGTTACTACTCCCACTGTTAAGGCACCTAAGTCTTTAGATATCCGAGCAACGATAGGGGCACCACCGGTTCCTGTTCCGCCTCCCATTCCAGCGGTGATGAATACCATATCTGCTCCTTTTAAAGCTTTAGCAATCCTGTCTTTGTCTTCTTCCGCAGCTTTACGACCAATTTCAGGATCCGATCCACTACCTAAACCCTTAGTTATTCTACTGCCTATTTGTATTTTTTGTTCTGCATTAGAAAAGGCTAACACTTGAGCATCTGTATTAGCGGAAATATAATTAACCCCTTGTAATTTCGCATCAATCATTCTATTAACAGCATTCCCGCCGCCGCCGCCTATACCGATTACTTTTATATCAATAAATTCTCCTACTTTATTATTAAGGTTAAACAATTTGTAACCTCCCCGCAAATAATGGAATATTTGCCTATTTAAAGGCAATAATAAAAATTAAAAAAAATCTTTCAACCAGCTGATGATTTTGGTAAAAATATTTTTTGCTTTCGTTTTTCTTTTGGTCGATTGAAATGATCTTCCGATAGAATATTTTTCGGTAGCAAAACTTAACAATCCAATTCCCTCAGAATAAGACGGATCATTTATCATATCTGCTAACTCCCCTTCGTAATGGGGTCTCCCTAATCGAGAGGGTAAATTTAAGACCTGTTCTGCAACCTCTGAGATACCAGGCAGCAAAGAACTTCCTCCGGTAATAACTATTCCTCCGGAAATCATATTGTAACACCCGGATTTTCTAACTTCAGTCCCTACTAAACTAAATATCTCACTTACCCGGGGCTCAATTATTTCTACCAGGTACTTTTGGGATACATTGCACTTATCCTTTCCGTTTATACTGGAAATCTCTAATAATTTTTCAGGAGAAACATTATTTTCAACTGCGCTTCCATAATTAATTTTTATTTTTTCAGCTTCTTCTATAGAAGTTCTTAAGCCCACGGCTAAATCATTAGTTATCTGGATACCTCCAACCGGTAAAACTGCAGAATAAGCCAATCCACCTTCAACAAAAATTGCTATTTCGGTAGTCCCCGCACCAATATCAATTAATAAAACTCCTAAATCTTTCTCAGCACTACTTAAAAGCGCATTACTGGAAGCCAAGGTTCCAAAAATTACTTCTTCAATATCCAACCCCGCTCCTTCTACACATTTAATTAAATTTTGCACAGCAGTAATTGAACCGGTTACAATATGGACTTTGCACTCTAATCTTGCTCCTGACATTCCCAGGGGATCTGATATTCCGCTTTGACCATCAACTATAAATTCGCGGCTTAAAGTATGAATTAATTCTTTCTCAGAAGAAACTATTCCTGCTTTCGCAGCTTCTATAACTTTTTCAATGTCGTTTTCGGTAATTTCTGGGGATTCTCCGGAAATAGCAATAACCCCTTTGCTATTTACAGATGATATATGACTTCCGGCGATAGAAACAAAAGCAGAATTAATACGTATTCCTGCCATACGTTCAGCGCTTTCAATAGATTCCTTTACTGATTGGGTGGCCTGTTCCAAATCTATAATTATCCCTTTTCTTATTCCCAAGGAGGGAGATGTACCTATACCAATAATTTCTATCTGGTCATTCTCACCTAATTCACCTATAACTGTACATACTTTTCCGGAACCTATGTCCAGACCAACTACAATTTCATCTGTCCCCATATTTATAACCTCCTGTATGCTTTAGAAATATCATACACTACTTAAAAATTAAAGTAAACAGACTGATGTCTTTTTTTTACAAACATCATTTTTTTAATTTTATTACTAAACTGTCTTTAAAGCGAATATCAATATATTCTACTAATAACTTTTCCCTTTCAATTTTTTCCAGGGCTTCCCTTAACAAATTTTCCTTATTAATAATCCCCCCTAGTCCATTCACTCTAACTTTTAAGGTATCATCCTTATTGCAAATCATAAAATCATCCGGGGATAATATTTCTACCCGGCAAAATTTCTTGGGCAGTATCACTTCTGCCGAATTAATACTCTCTAATGCCGCTCTAAACTCAGTTTTATCTATACTATCTCCTATTTTTATTTCATCAATTTCTAGCCCTAATACTAGGGGCAGGCCAAATCTTTCCTCCGGTCTATCAATTTTAGATAAAACTACTCCCTCTTTATTGGAGAAAAAATATTCTTCTCCAATATGGACAATTGCCGCTGATTTTCTTTCTTTTAAAGAAATAATTATTTTATTGGGTATTACCCGTTTTATTTCTGCTTCTTTTATCCAGGGTTCCTGCATTAAAGAATCTTTAGATTTTTTTAGATCCAACTTAAAGATATTTACGCCTAATTGTATCCCGGACTTATAAAATATTTCATCCTCGCTTAGACAATCATTGCCTTTGATAATGACATCTTCGATGTTGCAAAAGTTTGAACTAAATATAAAAGTAAAAAAATTCCAGCCTAAAAAACCTATAGCTAAATAAAAAATTAATATTTTGATTAGTCTTACTGTTAAAGGCTGATATTTTTCCCCTTCTTCTTCCTCCTCCTCTAATTCCTCCTCTTCTTCTTCTTTTTCCATCCATTCTTCATTCTCGTCAGTTCTTTTCATCTATCCGGTCTCCGTTTTAACTATATACGATGTACAAAATACAAAAATTCTTCTGGCTTTTAGATTCTTTCTTCTTCTTTTTTCCTTCTTTACCTTACAAGCTAAACACTGTCTATTTGTAATATTCTGGCTTCTGGATTCTGACTACTGACTTCTATTTTCTTCACGCGATACGCAATACTCGATACTCGATACTAATTTTATCGTTCTCCTAAAATTTCTATTTCACGTTCTAATTTTATTCCATAATTTTTCTTTACCCTTTTCTCTATCTCTTCAATTAAATATAGAATATCCTCGGCTGATGCTCCGCCTTTATTTATTATAAAATTAGCGTGCTTGGAAGAAACCTGGGCTTTACCCCGAGATAATCCCTTCGCTCCAACTTTTTCTGCCAATTCTCCGGCATAATAACCAGGCGGATTTTTGAATATACTGCCCGCACTAAATTTATCCCAAGGCTGCCTACTTTTCCTGATTTCAATATTTTGTTTTATCTTAGATTCAATTTCTTCTTTATTCCCCTTTTTTAACAGCAGAGTTACTTCTAAAATTACAACCGGCTTGCCCTTTAAATTACATTCACGATAGTTAAAATTTAAATTAGATTTGGATGTTCTTCCTATCTTATTTTCCCGGGTTAAAAAAGTTACATCTTGTACTACATCTGCCATACAATTTCCTTTAAAACTGGCATTATTAATTATGGCTCCGCCTAAAACCCCGGGAACATTGCAGGCAAATTCTAAGCCGCTCAATTCTTTATTCGAAACTATTTTACTCAGATATACTAATGAAACTCCCGCACCTACTTTTATAATTTTATCAGAAAATTCTATTTTTTTGAAACCTTTATTCAGATTAATTACTAAACCTCTTATACCGCTATCCAAAATTAATAAGTTTGTTCCGTTTCCTATAACCCGAAAAGGTATATTATATTCTTTAGAAATAGAAACGATTTTTTTTAAATCTTCGATATTGTTAGGGCTGCAAAAAACATCAGCAGTCCCCCCAATTCTTAATGAAGTGTGATTCTTCAATGGCTCATCGTATTTAACTATACTGTCAATTCCTTGTTTTATACACTCATTTTTTATAATATCTATATTCATTTTCAAATATAATTAAAACACCTTTGTTTTATTTAATTGCTCGGCCAATTCCTGACCAACAGTCCAAATATCCCCTGCCCCCATGGTTATTATTATATCTCCGGGTCGAACAATTTCAGATAAATAACTTAAAATATCTTCTTTGTAAGGCAAATATTTTACCTTTCTATGATTGGATTTTTTAACTTCCTTAAATATGGTTTCTCCGCTAATTCCGAATATCGGTGATTCATTAGCTGAATAAATATCATTAATAATTACACAATCGGCGTCAAAAAATGCCTTACCGAACTTTTCTGCCAAAAGTTTAGTTCTACTGTAACGGTGGGGTTGAAATACGGCAATTATTCTTCTGTCTTGCCAGCTACTTCTTAAGGCGCTCAAAGTTGCTTTAATCTCGGTAGGATGATGAGCATAATCATCAAGTATTAATATTTTGTCGTCCAAATTGGCAACGATTTCCATTCTTCTATGTACTCCTTGAAAGGTTTCCAATATTTTAGCAATTTCTATAAAACTTATTCCCAGTTCCCGGGCAACAGCAATTGCCGCTAAAGCATTTAAAATATTATGATATCCTGCAACTTTTAAATAAAGTTCACCTATTTTTACGCCCTGCCAATATATTTTTGATTTAGAATTTAACTTATCTAATTCTATATCTTTAGCCATAAGATCCGCTTCGGTAAATATTCCATAAGAAATATGACTTCTCCCATATTGTTTTGCCAGTCCCTTTACATTAGCGCAATCCTTGCACAGGATAACTCGTCCATTATCAGGAACTTTATCAATAAATTTCTTAAAATCTTTTAGAATATTTTCCATATTTCCATAATAATCTAAATGGTCATCTTCTATATTGGTAACTACAGCCATGTGTGGATTCAATTCCAAAAACGAACCATCACTTTCATCTGCTTCTACAACTATATAATTTCCTTTCCCCAATTTAGCATTATTTTTAAAATTATTTAGCTCTCCCCCCACTACTACAGTAGGATCAAAACCGCTTTTTTCCAATAATAGACTTATCATCGAAGCAGTGGTGCTTTTACCGTGTGTACCGGCAACGGCTATTCCATATTTATTATTCATGAGCCTTGCCAGCATTTCAGCCCTTTTAATTATGGTAATTTTCCTATCTATGGCACCCCTTATCTCTGAATTAGATTCGGAGATTGCGGATGAAATTACTACCAAATCTGCCTCTTCTACATTATTTTCATTATGACCTTCAAAAATAATTACTCCTTTGTCAGCCAATCTTTTAGTTATCTTTGAAGTTACAATATCAGAACCGCTGATTTTGTAACCTGAATCAAGAAGAATTGAGGCTAAGCCGCTCATTCCCGATCCGCCAATTCCAATAAAATGTATGCGTAATTTTTTTTCATTCATTAATTATAATTCCACCCCTATTCTTATTTCGTATATCGTATAAAGTATATGGCGAAAAACTGAAAGCACAAAGCGCAAAACCATAGCTTAAAATTCAAAATTAAAGAAAAAAGTTTTAAGTTTTGATATTTAAATTGTACTTTTTTGCTTTATCCTAAACTGAAAGCTAAGAACTGTGAACTGAAAACTGTGAATTTGCATCCTGTATCTTGCATCTTGTATTTATACTAACGACTATTCACTATTCACTAACGACTAATTTAACTAGTTAACCGTTAACCAAATACGAATCGCGAAAACCTCAAACTCTACATTTATATTCAACAATAGTTTATGGTTTTCCTGCTTTGTTTTGAAAAATAATTTTTTTATTATTTAAGGCAATCAAAAATGTAATCTACTATCTTTTTAGCTGAATTTTCATTACCCAATTCTTTGCTCTTTCTAGCCATCATTTCTAATCGATTTTTATCTTTTAATATATCGAGTAAAACCTGGGCTAACTTCTTGTCTGATAAATCCTTTTCTAAAATTAATATTGCAGCCTCTTCTCTTGTAAAAATTCTGGCGTTTACTTCCTGGTGATTATGAGTAGCATAAGGATAAGGTATTAAAATTGCAGGTAAACCATAAGCTCCGATCTCCGCTAAAGTTGTGGCTCCCGCCCGGCAGATTATTAAATCAGCCAGAGAATAGGCTTTTTCGATATCATGCAGATAAGATTCTACCGAAAATATTTTATGATCTTCTCTCATTATTTTTATAATGCTATCATAATCATCTTGCCCGCTAATCAATAAAACTTGCCAGCCATTTTTTATATCTTCTTTTATTAAATTAATACCTCCTATAACAGCTCTATTAATTGAAGCTGCTCCCTTGCTGCCCCCTAATACCAATATTGTTTTTTTTAAAGAATCAAGGTTAAATTTTTTATACTTTCTGTCTGTGTTCTGTTTAATATTCTTAAAATGTAGGGGATTGCCCGTAAAAATCAATTTCGCTTTATTATTAAAATATTCTTTTGACTGATTAAAGCTTAAAAATGTTGCTTTAGTAATACGAGATAAAAATTTATTGGTAATCCCGGGCATTACATTCTGCTCGTGGACAAAAGTCGGAATACCTAATATCGCAGCCATCAAAACAACCGAACCACTCACATATCCCCCTGTTCCAATAACTATATCCGGCTTATAGTTTTTCATAATCTTATATGACTGAAATAGAGAAATTAAAAAAATGACAATGGCTGTTAAATTTTCAAAACATACTTTTCGCTTAATACCCTTGGCCTTAATTTTTATAATTTTAAAACCTTCCCGAGGAATAAGTTTTGATTCCAGTCCCCTTTCAGTTCCCACAAACAAAATATCATTATTTGTGTCTCTGTCCTTTATCTCGCAAGCTAAGCTGATTCCTGGATATATATGTCCCCCTGTTCCACCACCCGAAATTATTACCTTAAACGCCATCAATCATGCTCCCTGTTCTTTTGCTTTATAGCGGGAAATATTTAATAAAATTCCCGCGCAAAACATATTTACAATTAAAGATGTACCTCCATAGCTGATAAAAGGTAAGGTAATGCCGGTAGTGGGAATCATCTTGGTTACCACTCCGATATTTATAATACTCTGGAAAACTATCATAGAGGTAATGCCCGCGGCCAACAAAGTTCCAAATTGTTCAGAAGAATCTAAGGCTATCTTGAATCCGCGCCACAACAATATTGTAAAGAGAATAATTATTACTACAGTACCTATAAACCCTAATTCCTCACCGATTATTGAGAAAATAAAGTCAGTATGTTGGTCGGGAAGATAAAAATATTTTTGTTTGCTCTCTGCCAATCCGATTCCAAAGATTCCCCCGCTCCCCAAGGCTAATAGAGATTGAATTATGTGAAACCCGCTATCTAGAGGGTCTTTCCAGGGATCCAAAAAGGAGAGCAATCTCGTTCTTCTATATTCTTCTCTGGATAATATCAAAATTCCCAAGGGGATTGCTGCTACTATTAAGGCATAAAGTTGAATTACCCTGGTCCCCCCAATAAATAACATAATAAAAGAAATGCCTAAAATAATTAAGGAAGTACTAAAATCTGGTTCATTCAAGATTAATAAAAACATTACTAACATAATAATTAAAGGGGGTAATACCCCTCTAATAAAGGTTTTTACATCTTTTATTTGTTTTCTGGTTAGAGACTCTGCCATATATAAGATTAAAGCAAATTTAGCGATTTCGGAAGGCTGAAAAGAAAAAAAACCTATCTTAACCCATCTGCTTGCCCCACCGGCAGTTCTTCCGATACTGGGAATATATACCATCGATAGCAATGCCATGGATAAAATTAAAATAGGCAGAGTAAATTTTTTATAATAATGATAATCGGTATATATAGCAAAAATAAATGCTACCAGGGCTATTATAGCATAAATTAATTGTCTTTTTAAAAAATAATAACTATCCCCATACCATTTATAAGCCATGATGTAACTTGAACTAAAAACCATACATATGCCGATAGCCATAAGTATAATTACTACTATAAAAAGCCATAAATCAGGAGATTTTTTTTCTATCACCATGTTAAATATAACCTCACATCAGCGTATTGCGTATTGCGTATCGAGTATCGCGTTAAAGAAATAACATAGAGCGAAAAACGCAAAGCGCAAAACCATAATTCAAAATTCAAAACTTGCAGAGTCTTCCAGTCTGCCAGTCCACCGGTCTTCCGGTCAAATTGTGTAATATGTAACGTGTAATAAGTACCTGTTCTTATAATTTCAGAAATTTAATCTTATCACTCATTACATATTACTTGTTACTGTATTTTATACGAGATACGAATTTATTCTGGCTTCTGGCTTCTGTATTCTTTCTCTTATTAGCTCGATACGCAATACGCGATACGCAATACTATATGCTTGCTAGCCCAATAATAGCTAGTATTAAACCCGCTATCCAAAATCTGATAATAATTTTAGGTTCTTTCCAACCACAAAGCTCAAAATGGTGGTGAATGGGGCTCATTTTAAAAATTATTTTTCCCCTTAATTTTACCGAAACCACCTGAAGTATCACTGATAAGGTCTCAATCATAAATACCCCGCCTATTATCAGTAGAAACAACTCTGCTCTGGTAAAAATTGCTACCGAAGCAAGCGCTCCGCCTAAGGCTAAAGAACCTACATCTCCTAAAAATATCTTGGCCGGATAAAAATTATAGATTAAAAAACCGAAAGAAGTTAAGGCAACTATCAGGGAAAATAGGCTCATAGGCAATATATTTTGCATATAGGCAATTACAGCAAAACTTAGCATGGCAATGATTATTAGCCCGGCTGCCAGCCCATCCAAGCCGTCGGTTAAATTTACCGCATTGACTGAACTAACCATTACCAGGACCACAAAAGGTACAAACATAATTCCTAAATCTATACTATTTTTTATAAAAGGAAGATAAATTTCTGTACCTAAATCAGTACTTTGTTGAACACCATAAGCAACTATTAAAGCAAGGACAATCTGAAGGAATAGCTTCTGCATAGTAAGAAGACCTAATGACCGCTTCTTAAAATATTTAATTAAATCGTCAACCAAACCGATAAGGCCAAAACCGACAGTGGCAACTAACGACCATAAAACATATTTATTGTAAGGAACAAAGAGTAAAACTACTATTATCAAAGCAAGAATAACTATTGCTCCTCCCATGGTAGGTGTTCCCATTTTATGTTGATGAAGGTTCGGCCCTTCCTGACGAATTTTCTGCCCCACATTATGTTTTTTTAAATATTTTATAATGAACGGCAGAGCAATAACCGGAATTGTAAAGGAAACTAATAAAATTAAGAGCCAATAGGTCATTCTTCCCTCCTAAGTAGGATTATTTTTTTGGTATTCTCTTCGCCAAAATTCTAAAATATCTTCCATTTTCATTTCTCGAGAACCTTTTAATAGGATAAAATCTCCGGATTTAGTTAGGCTTAACAGCTTTTTGGATAAATTTTTCTTCTCATTTTTCTCAAAAGAAAAAATTCTTTCTTCTGCCATCCCCTCTTCTTTGGAAGATTGAGCAATTATCTTTCCTCCTTGACCCACGGTTATCAAGATATCAATAGACAATTTTGCTACTTCTTTTCCTATTTCCCGGTGGTAAAAATCGGCCTTTTCTCCTAATTCCAACATGTCTCCCAAGATGGCTATCTTTCTATTTTTTTGCGCAACTTCTACTAAAGTTTCTAAAGCACTTTTTACCGACAACGGGCTCGCGTTATAGGAATCATTTATAATTTTAATACCATTATAAAAGTTGCTAAATTGCATATGCAGGTCTAACGGTTTAAAAGAAGATAAACCTTTTTCGATTAAATCTAATTCTACTCCCAGGGCAAAAGCAGCCGCAGCGGCGGCAAGGGCATTATAAATATTATGCCTTCCCAATAAGGAAAAATATATTTCTCTGCTTTTGCCATTTTGCACTTCCAGAGTAAATCTCATTCCTTTATCGCTTTCCATTCTTACATTACATGCCATAATATCACTCTTATTCTCAATGCCAAAGGTATATAACTTCTTATCTTTAACAATTTTCGACATCTTAAAGAAATAAGGGTCATCTCTGTTTAGAATGGTAATGCCCTCTTTATCCAATGATT
>JBAUBA010000183.1:0-2145 GCA_049676265.1 Atribacterota bacterium | reverse complement strand
CGTGAATCTGCTGCCTTGTCAATCATTCTTAAGATATTTTCTTTATTTTCGTATCTATCCTCATACTCTCTTGCACTTACTTGAAGGCAAGCTACTTTTAATTTATTAATCATTGAGAAATCCTCCTTCTTGGTTAGTGTAAACTTTTTCTTTTCTTTCGCTTTCTTAACTCGATACTCAATACTATATACACGATACTATATCTACTTTCTACAAATAATTTAAAATTCCTGCTATAATAGAAAAAATAATTATTTATTTTTTAAAAAGGTAAACTTTCGTGCCAGGCACCAAAGTTTACCTTTGGGGGAGAGGAGGACTATGCTTAAAGGAAAATTAGTAAATTTAAGAGCTGCGGAGAAGAAAGACCTGGAAGATATAATGAAATGGGTGAACGACCGGGAAGTTACTAAATATTTAGCTGCCTTTCTCTATCCGGTTTCGCGGGCGGAAGAGGAAAAATTTTTAGAAAGAGCGATGAGTCATAATGATACAGAAAAGCATCTGGTTATGGAAACTAAAGAAGGAGAATATATAGGTCAAATTGGTTTACATAATATTGATTGGAAGAATAGAAACGCAGAACTGGGAATCGTAATCGGCAATAAAGAATATTGGGGTAAGGGCTATGGTACAGATGCCACCAAAATCCTGCTTAACCATGCTTTTAATCAGATGAATTTATATAAAGTATATCTTCGAGTCTTTGATTATAATCAGAGAGGCGTACGTTGTTATGAGAAATGTGGATTTAAAGAAGAGGGAAGATTAAGAAAAGGTCAATTTTATGGCGGAAAATATTATGATGTACTTTTAATGGGCATCTTAAAAGACGAGTTTGAAAAGATAGATAAGTGATTACCAGGGGTTAGTGTAAACTTTAGTGGGGTAGATAGATAAAAAGAGGAATGTTACTTTTTTCTATCTTTTTTTCTCTTTCTTAACTCGATACTCGATACTTTTTTTAAAAGAATTTTTAAAATACTCGGAAAGATGATAAAATTAAATAAAATATGATTAAGGTAATTTTTAATGGAACTTTTTGATAATTTTGAGAAAAACAAATTAAATAATGCACCCCTTGCCGATAAGATAAGGCCGGAAAGGTTGGAAGATTTCTTAGGGCAGGAAAAGATTGTTGGCCCGGGGAAACCTTTGCGTAAAGCTATTGAAGAAGATAAACTCCAATCCATTATCCTCTGGGGTCCACCCGGTTCCGGAAAAACAACTTTAGCCAGAATTATCGCTAAAATAACCAAGACTCATTTTGTTCCTTTCAGTGCGGCAGTTTCAGGCGTACCTGCTTTGAGGAAAATTATCAAAGAAGCCCAGGATAGAAGAAGATATTACAATCAGAAGACCATCCTGTTTGTGGACGAAATTCATAGATTTAATAAAGCCCAGCAGGACGCTTTTTTACCCTACGTAGAAGACGGAACTATAGTCTTAATTGGGGCTACCACCGAAAATCCTTCCTTTGAGGTTATTTCCCCTCTTTTATCGAGGTCTACTGTTTATATATTAGAACCATTATCTCCGGAAGACTTGAAAAATATTTTGGAAAAATCTTTACCGGATAAAGAAAAAGGTCTGGGAAAATATAAGGTAAAATTAGAACCAGAAGTTTTAGATTTTATTATTGAACTCGCTTATGGAGATGCTCGTATAGCTTTAAATATTTTAGAATTTGCGGTGATAACTACCAAGCCAGATACACAAGGCGTAAGAAATATAAGTTTGAAAATTATCGAAGAGGTAGTCCAAAAGAGATGCCTGCGTTATGATAAGACCGGGGAAGAACATTACAATATTATCTCTGCTCTACATAAGAGCATGCGCGATTCTGATCCCGATGCTGCTATTTACTGGGTAGCCCGAATGCTGGAAGCCGGAGAAAATCCCCTCTATGTCGCCCGGCGTCTGGTGAGATTTGCCTCGGAAGACATAGGGAATGCTGACCCCCAGGCCTTACAGGTAGCAGTAGCAGCTATGCAGGCAGTCCATTTTTTGGGAATGCCCGAAGGTAATTTAGCTTTAGCTCAGACCGCCACCTATTTAGCCTGTGCCCCCAAGAGTAATGCCCTCTACAAAGGTTATCAACTCACCCAGGAAGATATTAAGAGGTGGGGACCTCTGCCAGTTCCT
>JBAUBA010000182.1:0-1631 GCA_049676265.1 Atribacterota bacterium | reverse complement strand
AAGAGAGCTAATTAAAATGAGGAAGGAAAGAATTATCGAATTCGATAAAAAAGTCATCATAATCAAGGATATGAGGGCTTTAAATAAATTTTAGCTATCTAATCCAAAAGATTTTTTTAAAAGGAATGGGTAAATCCGGCTTCAATGGTCATTTTTGGTTTCTCCTGAATTCCTCCTATTAGACCGGGTCCAAAGAGGGCGTTTTCTTTTCCACTGAAGTAGGCAAAGCTGCAATTAAAGGTTAAGCTGTTACTGATTTGATTAGAATAATTTGGCATAATAATGGTACTGAAATCATCCAGGCTGGATATGGTAAACAAGCTGATGGCTGAAAATTCATTGATATCATAGGATGTTCGGGTTAAAAGAAGATTGGCATTTGATTCTGTATCCAGGCTGCTATCCAATAGAGCCAATGAGCCCAACAAAGAGGATAATCTTTTTTCTTTGAGGGAAAGATATTCCAATTGGAAATAAATTCTACTTCCTGATTCAAAAAAATAACTATAATCGCCCCCCACTAAAAAGGAAAAATCTCCGCTATTAATAGCTTTAAAATTATATCCTATGGCACCATATACCCCGAAAGGACCCAGGTCACCTTTGGTGCTGAAACCGATTCTTTGATCAGCTGAAGCATTTAATCCATTACTATCAGTATCTGCTTCCCGAACATAATTAAGAGTGAGGTCATACCCTTCAAAAGTCGTCCGTCCTCTTATTCCCCATTTCACATTTTCAAAGTCTAAGCCGCCGGGAAATGCGGCAATCCCGGTAATGCTTGAATTCCAGTTAATCGGGAAATAAGCAGTGATTGCATTCAAATATTTTGACCCGGTCTCCTCATCCATAACCATCGCCCCCGGTGTAAAATCTACCGGGTTAAGCATCGAACCGAATGACCAGGATATCGGTTGTCGGCCCACCGTAAGCTGCAATTTATCAAACTTGTGTTTAAGGTAGAGCTTTTTAAACTTAAAATCCAATTGGCCGGTTGCCGGATTGGTGGTGATATAAGCTGCAGATTTGATTTGATTGTTATCGAATGAAGGAATAAATAATTCTAAATCCAAACTTGCCTGGGGGTATGTAAGGGCTTCACTTTCCCGAAACAATACGCCGGATAAAGTCATATTTAATTCTCCACCGATTTCTACCTTGGCAAAAATTGTGGTTGTGGCAAATAATAAAATAAACATCATGGTTAATGTAATGATAGAGAAATATTTTTTCATAATTAATTTGATTTCCTTAATTTAAAATTCAACACTATTTTGTGTGGTTTTCTAGGTAGGGGGCGGATTTATCCGCCCCGAATCTTTGCGGGCTCGATAAATCGAACCCCTACTTTTCAATTCTGGTCATGTCGGTTTATGTTTTCAAAAAGTGCGCCGTAGAACTTTCCCCTGTTACAAGTTCTGGATTCCCGTTGAAGTTTATCCTCGCGAAAGCATGGACGAGAATGACAGAAAAAGAAAGTATAAAAAAAATTGATTATCTTTATCTTAAATTCTGCAAAGAAAATGTTTCTTCGGGAATTTCCGGATTAAAGCTGATTTGAGTGATTATGAATTGGGTATAAGTATCTTTTCTCAACTTGTTTTCCATGACTGAATCCACAGCAATCAAGC
>JBAUBA010000181.1:0-6285 GCA_049676265.1 Atribacterota bacterium | reverse complement strand
AATGTATGATGGGTCAAAATTACCATTCGATGAAAATGTAAAGATGACCAAAAAAGTAGTGGAGATGGCTCATGCCTGTGATATTCCGGTAGAAGCAGAATTAGGACAGATAGGTAAGATGGGCGATAGTGATGAACCCGGGGTTGCTTTAGAGAAAGTAAAAGAAAGTATGGCTGTTCCAGAGGAAGCTGCAAAATTTGTTGGGCTAACCGAGATAGACTTTTTGGCAGCTGCAGTGGGAACGATTCATGGATGTCGTACTCCTTTTGCAAAATTAGATATCTCCCGCATCGAAAAAATAAGGTAATTAACCGGAGTTCCTTTGGTTTTACATGGTGCCTCCGGGGTGAATGATGATGAGGTCAGAAAAGGTATTGCCGCAGGAATATGCAAGATAAATATAGATACCCGCATAAGGATGATTTTTACAAAAAAGATGAAAGAGATACTTGAAGAAAATCCAAATCAAATAGACCCCCGTAAAATATTGGGGCCGGCAAAAGATGCGGCCAAAGAGATTATTCGTGATAGAATAAGAGTCTTTGGTTGTAATGGAAAGGCGTGATGAATATGATTAAAAGAGTAGGCATTTTAACCGGAGGAGGAGATTGTTCCGGATTAAATCCGACTATCAGAGGTGCAGTTTACCGGGCTCAGGATCATAATTATGAAGTTTATGGTATTCAAGAAGGATGGAAGGGATTGGTAAAGGGAAATATAAACCCCCTATCTTTAAGCGAAGTAAGGGAAATCATTGATCAAGGAGGAACTATTTTAGGGACTTCAAGAGTAAATCCCTACAAAATAGAGAATGGTATTAAGCAGGTTCTTGATTCAATAAAAAAGTACAAATTAGATGCGATAATAGCTATCGGCGGAGAAGATACCTTAGGTGTAGCTAACAAATTATTTAAAGAGGAAAATATTAAGTTGACTGGCGCTCCCAAGACTATGGACAATGATCTTAGTGGTACCGATTATACTTTCGGATTTGATAGTTCGGTCACTTGGGCAATTGAGGCAATGCGAAGCCTTCAAGATAGTGGACGCTCTCATCGCAGAATAATGGTTTTAGAAGTAATGGGAAGACATGCCGGTTGGGTTGCTCTATTTACCGGTATGGCTTCTGGCGCTGATTGGACTCTTATTCCTGAAGAAAAAACAGATATGAAGAAGATGTGTCAGCATTTAAAGGAGGTCTATAAAAAGAATAAATATGCTTCTGTGGTAATATCAGAAGGAGCAACTCTTCCTGGCATAGATATCGAGAAGGAAAGCTTGGACCAGTTTGGGCATATGATATTACGGAATAGGGGAGTGGGGAATCTCCTGGCTGATTTAATTAAAAAGAATACCGGTATTGAAACCCGACATGCAGTAATAGGTCATATTCAAAGGGGAGGTTCTCCTACACTTTTTGACCGTATTTTAGGTCTTAGGTGTGGAGTGACTGCCGTAGATTTAATTGCTCAGGGAAAATTTGGCTACATGGCCGCCCTTAAAGGTAGTGAAGTAATAGGGGTGCCTTTGGAAAAAGCGGTAAGTAAACTTAAAGTGGTAGATAAAAAATGGTGGGAATTGGCTCAGGTATTTTTTAAATAAAATAATAGCGTTTAGCGTATAGTCTATAGTTAGGAAAAAGGAAGCCAGAATTCAGGAGCCAGAAGTCAGAATATAATAGTATATAGTATATCGTATATAGTAAAGAAAATAAAAAAGATAAAGAAGTAGGGGCTTGATTTATCAAGTCCGCAAAAATTCGGGTCGAATAAATTCGACCCCTACACTAAAAGCAATACTTTATTTCAAAAAGTGTTGAATTTTAAATTATGGCTTTGTGCTTTTAGTTTATTGATTTATCCTATACGCTAAACGCTGTACGCTCTACGCTTTACTGTATGCGAGATACGATACGAGATACGAGATACGAATACAGGGAGGTATTGCACTTCAATTATGCGGCACTCAAATTTCGTTCATTTACATACTCATACCGAATACAGTCTTTTAGATGGAGCCTGCCGAATATCAGAATTAGTCGCTAAAGCTAAAAAGTATAAGATGCCCGCCTTGGCTATTACCGATCACGGGGTTATGTATGGAGCTATACAATTCTACAAAGAGGCTATTCGACAGGGAGTAAAACCCATTATTGGCTGTGAAATGTATGTTGCCCATCAAAGCAGGCTTGATAAATCCTCACAAAGAAAAGAAACTCCTCATCATTTAATACTACTAGTTAAAAATAATGAAGGCTATAAAAATTTGATAAAGCTAGTTACTTTATCTTACCTAGAAGGTTTTTATTATAAGCCAAGAATTGATAAAGAAATATTAAGAGAACATAGCAATGGATTAATTGCTCTTTCGGCTTGTTTAAAGGGAGAAATTGCCCAATGCATTTTACAGAAAGATATCAAAAAAGCCAAGGAAGTAGCCCTTGATTTCTTAGATATTTTCGGAGAAGGTAATTTTTATTTAGAATTACAAAAAAATGGTATTCCCGAACAGGAAATTGTGAATGAAAGTCTCATTGAGATAAGTCAAGAACTTTCTATTCCTCTTGTCGCGACCAATGATATCCATTATACAAATAAGAAAGATGCTCGGGCACACGAAATTTTACTTTGTATCCAAACAGCCACTAATTTAAGTGACCCTAAACGTTTAAAATTTTCAACCGATGCATTTTATTTTAATTCTCCCGAAGAGATGAATGAAAATTTTTCAAAAGTTCCTCAAGCCCTCGAAAACACTATCCGCATTGCTGAAAAATGTAATTTAGAAATTGATTTTAGGCACGCTCAGTTACCAGAATTTGAAGTTCCTCCTGAGCATAACATTAGCACTTATTTAAAAGAGCTTTGTTACAAAGGGCTTAACGAGAGATATCCTGAAATTACAAAGCACTTAGAGGAAAGATTAGAATACGAACTTTCAGTTATTAAAAAGATGGAATTTGAACCTTATTTTTTGATTGTATGGGATTTTGTAAGATACGCTAAAGAAAAAGGAATTATGGTGGGACCTGGACGAGGTTCTGCCGCAGGAAGCTTAGTTGCGTATTGTCTAAATATTACCAACATTGACCCTATGGCATACGGTTTGCTGTTTGAGAGATTTTTGAATCCCGAAAGAATCAGTATGCCAGATTTTGATATTGATTTTTGTTATGAACGAAGAGAAGAAGTAATTGAGTATGTTTCTGAAAAATATGGTAATGATAAAGTAGCCCAGATAATTACTTTCGGTACTATGGCGGCCAGAGCTGCTGTTAGAGATGTGGGCAGGGCTTTGGGAATTCCCTATGCTCAAGTGGATACTATCGCTAAAATGATCCCCTGGGAACCCAACATTACTATCGAGAAGGCTTTAAAAATGGAAAGCCGAATTAAAGAGTTAATGAAAAGAGATGAGGAGATAAAAAAGTTGATTGAGACTGCTTCTTCTTTAGAAGGTTTAGCTCGACATGCTTCTACTCATGCTGCTGGCATAGTTCTTTCTCGAAAACCACTGACTGATTATGTTCCTCTACAAAAGACCGCTGAGGGAGAAAGATGTACCCAGTACGCTATGGCTGAATTAGAAGAACTGGGATTGTTGAAAATGGATTTTTTGGGACTCCGCACTTTAACTGTAATAAGCAATGCTTTAAAAATAATAAAACATACTCGGGGAGAAAAGGTTGATATAAACAAGATTCCTTTGGATGGTAAAAAAGTGTACAAAATGTTATCTAAAGGAAATTGTGTTGGTATTTTCCAATTAGAGAGCGAGGGGATGAGAGATTTAGTTAAAAGGTTAAAGCCTGAAAATATAGAAGACATTACTGCTTTACTGGCATTGTATAGACCAGGACCTTTGGGGAGCGGTATGATCGAGGATTTCATTAATAGGAAGAAGGGAATTATAGAAATAAAATATGCGCATCCTCGATTAGAATCCGTATTAAAGGAAACTTACGGAGTAATCGTTTATCAGGAACAGGTTATGAAAATTGCCAGTGAATTGGCAGGATTTACTTTGGGACAGGCAGATATACTGCGAAAAGCTATGGGGAAAAAACAGAAAGGAGTGATGGAAAAACAACGGGAACTTTTTATAAAAGGTGCTCAAAAAAATAATATTAAAAAAAATACAGCTGCTGATATATTTGATTTGATTGCTTATTTTGCCGGATATGGTTTTAATAAATCCCATAGCGTATCCTATGCCTTTATCTCTTACCAAACTGCCTATTTAAAAACTCATTATACCGTAGAATATATGGCTTCTTTACTCACCAGTATTATGGGAAACAACGATAAGGTAGCTTTATATATAAAAGAATGTCGTAATATGAATATTGAAATACTGCCTCCCGATATAAATCAGAGTTTAGTAAATTTTACCGTAGTAGATGGAAAAGCTATTCGTTTTGGGTTAGCTGCTGTGAAAAATGTTGGTGAGAAAGCTATAAAAAGCATTATTGAAGAACGCAAAAGAAATTCTAAATTTACTTCCTTCCTTGATTTTTGCCAGAGAGTTGATTTAAGAGTAGTAAATAAGAGGGTAATTGAAAGTTTGATAAAGTGTGGCGGCTTCGATTCTATTGGCGCAAAAAGGTCCCAATTGCTGGCGGTTTTAGATGTATCATTAAAAAACGGGCAGGAATATCAAAAATCTAAGAGAAATGGACAGACTTCGATTTTTGATCTTTTTGAAAAAAATATCACAGATAAAAATAGCGGTAATTACCAGGATAGATTACCGGATATATCAGAATTTTCTAAAAATGAACTTTTAGCTATGGAAAAGGAAATGTTAGGATTATATATTTCCTATCACCCATTAAATGATTATAAGGAAAAATTAAAGAAAATTATAACTTCTACCTCAATCGAACTAGCTAACCATCCAGATAAAAGTAGAGTAATTTTGGCCGGAGTGATTAATAATTTTAAAAGAAAGAGTACCAAAAATGGAAATCTCATGGCATTTATTACTTTAGAAGATTTAGAGGGTACAGTAGAAATAATAGCATTTCCTAAAGTTTTCGAAAAATGTAAAGAAATTATAAAAAAAGATGAGATTGTCATAACTGAAGGACGGCTTGACGTGACAGAAGGAAAGATAAAAATTATTGCTGAGAAAATAACTTTTTTAGAAAAATACATAGAAAATAAAAAACCTGCTTCTAAAACAAAAGAGAAAAATCATAATTTTGCTGAAGAACTTCACCTCGAAATTAACACTAAAAAAAATGAACCTGATCTTTTAAGAAAGTTAAAGGAATTGTTTTACGAATATCCGGGAAAAAGTCAAGTAGTACTTCATTTTAAGGATAAGGATAAAACTATATTACACGCCATAGATAAAAAATATTCAGTTAATATAGATGATAAATTTATGGAAGGAATTTGTGGTATTTTAGGAGATGATAAAATATGGACAGAAAAACGTTAAAGAATAATGAATATAAATGTTAGAGGGTTCATTTAAAATGTGGAAAGTTATTTATATTGCCAAAGATATTTTATTTGCCAAAAATTTAGAAAAAATACTAAAAGAAAATGGAATTGAAACCATTTTAAACCAGTTACAAGTGAGGAAAGATGAATTGAACGGAAATGTAGAAATATTAGTTCCCAAATGCGAAACTCAAGAAGCAGTTGATTTGATCGGTCAAACCCTGATTTATGATGATGATTTATTAGATGATTTCGACTAACTCGTATCTCGTATCTCGTAAAGGAAAAAAATGAATAAGAAAATTGAAAATTTTAGAGATTTAGATATATGGAAGAAAGGCATAGAGATAGTTAAAGATATATATAAAACAGTAAGGGAATTTCCCAAATTAGAACTTTACAGTTTAACCAATCAAATGCAAAGAGCAAGTTTATCTATTCCTACGAACATAGCTGAAGGTTTTAATAGATTTCACAATAAAGAGTATAAACAATTTTTGTACATTGCTTTAGGTTCTTGTGCAGAATTAGAAACTCAGATTGAAATAGCTACAGAGTTAAAATATATAAACGAAGAGAATAAAAAAATTATATTAGAAAAAATTAATCACTAATCTCGTATGATTACAAATTTAATTAAAAAACTTAATTAATATGTCTTGTATTTCTGGCAAGATACGATTCGCGAGATACGAGATACGAAATGATGGTGCCGAAGGTCGGAGTCGAACCGACACGAGCCGCAAGGCTCGCTGGATTTTGAGTCCAGTGCGTCTACCAATTTCGCCACTTCGGCATATGTGCATCTCTGTTTAAAAATTATAGGTTAAGTGAT
>JBAUBA010000180.1:0-2787 GCA_049676265.1 Atribacterota bacterium | reverse complement strand
TCTATTTTAGAACTTTTGGAAGCAAGAGAGATGTTTGAGGTAAAAATTGCTAAAATCGCTGCTCAGAAAGCCACTCCCGAAGATATAGAATTAATTGAAGAGGCTTTAAATAAAATAAATGAGGAAGAAGAACTAAAGCATGGCAAAGAAACGGAATCAGATACCGAATTTCATTTAGCTATTGCCAGTGCATCTCATAATTTTGTTTTTGTAAATATAATAAAATTACACTTAGATCTGCTAAAAGAGACTAGAGGAAAGACCTGGAAAATAACAGGAAGACGAGAAAAACAATATCAAGAACACCAGGCAATATTGCAGGCTATTAAAGAACATGATGCTAAAAAAGCCGGAGAAACTATGCTGAAACATTTAAAGAATGTAAGAGAAGTTTTGGTGAAGATATAAAATTAGATTGAAAATTATATTAAGAATTGGAAAAAGTAGAACAAAGATTAGGATGTTAAAAGAATATTATTTAGTAGAAGTGAGGAGATTATATTATGAAAGAGATAAGAGTTCTATCACCGGTAGGGATGTTGGGATATGGTTTCCCGGCAGAATCTTTTCAGAAAGGTTTAGAAAAGAAGCCACATGTTATTGCTGCTGATGCCGGTTCCACAGATGCTGGTCCCCATAAATTAGGGGCTGGTGTTGGTATTGTAAGCAAAAAAGCAACCAAAAAAGACCTTACTTTAATGCTAACAGCCGGATGTGAGAATAAAATACCAGTTATTATTGGTTCTGCCGGAGGTTCCGGTGCCGAAGTTCATCTTAATTGGACCTCAGAAATAGTAAAAGAAATCGCTAAAGAGAAAAATTTACACTTTAAGATGGCCTTAATTCATGCCGAAGTTGAAAAGGATTATCTTAAAAAGAAGTTAGCTGAAGGGAAGATAAAACCTTTAGGCCCCGTCTCTGAATTAACTTCTAAAGATATAGAAGAAGCTACTCGAATTGTGGCGGTAATGGGTACACACTCTCATATAAAAGCCTTGGAAATGGGGGCAGAGGTTATTATTGCCGGTCGTTCCAATGACCCCGCTATGTTTGCCGCTCTCCCCATTAAGGAAGGTTATAACCCGGGACTGGCTTTGCATATGGGAAAGATTTTAGAGTGTGGGGCTATGGCGTCCACCCCGGGGACCACCTCTGATTGCATGATGGCATATTTAAGAGAGGACTGTTTTATAGTAGAACCGACTAATCCCCTGCGAAAATGCATCCCCAGCACAGTAGCTGCCCACACTTTATATGAAAAATCGAGCCCCTTGCATATTATTGGCCCGGAAGGCGTAGTTGATGTTAGCGGATGTAAATTCGAACAATATAGCGAAAGGGCAGTAAAAGTATCGGGCTCCAAACTAAGGAAGAGCGAAACTATTAATATAAAATTGGAAGGGGCAAGCAAAGTAGCTTATCGAACTATATGTATCGCCGGATTGAGAGACCCAATTATGATTAAACAGATTGATGAATGTGAAAAACATGTCCGTGATACTGTTCTTTCTTACTTTAATAATGTTTCTCCGGAAGATTACAGTTTAATCTTTCATATTTATGGAAAGAACGGAGTCATGGGAGAATTAGAACCTCGAAAAGAGATTACCTCTTATGAACTTTGTTTGATATTGGAAGTCGTGGCTAAAGAGCAGGAGATGGCCAATACTATTTGCGCCTTTGCGCGGTCCACTTTAATGCATTATTCTTATAAGGGGCGTATTGCTACTGCCGGTAATTTAGCTTTCCCCTATGCTCCTTCAGATATACCTACCGGAGCGGTGTATAAATTTAATATTCATCACTTAGTAGAAGTCGATGATCTCGATGAACTTTTTTCTATAGAAATAGTGGAACTTTAAAATAATAAGGAATTCAAAAAGGAGAATACAAAAATGACTAAAGAAGTTTCTATTATAGATTTAGCAAGCGTAATCAGAAGTAAAAATGCCGGTCCCTTTGAGTTGACCTTTGATATAATTTTTAAAGATAAAGAGACATACGAAAAAGTTAAGAAAACCAAAGTAATTACCAAAGAACTTATTGCCAAACTCTACCATGTTCCTATTGAAAAAGTTCTTTATTTTGTAGAATTTGACCCGGCTAATGCTATAAAGGCAACTATTGTAAGACCGGTAGATTCAGGAAGTATCGGAGAGACCGATGTTTATGGTGCCCAACAACACGCCCCTCTTTTAGATATCAAAATACCTTTTGAGGAATGAGGAGAATAAAATGAAAAAAGATCTATTAAAATTTATTCCGGAATTTAATTTAATTAAAGATTCAGATTTGAAAGAAAAGGTATTAAAAGTTTGGAACATTGCTCTTGCTGCCGGGGGATGGCAAGTGAGTGACCTGCAAAGAATGCCCTTTACTTTATTAATTGACCCCTGTCCGTGTAATATGATTGAACATATTAGAGGAGTAGTAAATGTTTCGATAGGGGCTGCGAAAGCCCTTCAAAGTGTCTATAAAGGCAAAGTGAAAATAAATGAAGATTATCTTATTGCCGGGGCATTACTTCACGATATCGGGAAGTTAGTAGAATATAAAGAGGAGAACGGAAAATTTATACAGAGTAATTTAGGGAAATTAGTTCGTCACCCCGTATCCGGTGTGGGTCTTTGTTACAGTCAGGAAATTCCCGAAGAAATAATGCATATTATTGCCTCTCATTCCTGGGAAGGAGATCGTTCCAAGAGAACCCCGGAAGCCATTATTGTCCACCATGCTGATTTTACCAATTTCGAACAATTTAAATAGACAAACACAGATTACACAGAT
>JBAUBA010000179.1:0-3427 GCA_049676265.1 Atribacterota bacterium | reverse complement strand
TTAGTATAGATTAACTTTTTGTTACCTAATATTTTAGGAAGATTTAAAGTAGTATTCACCACGCAGTTTAATCCACCGATATGAGTAATCATGGCAGCTGGATTTATGAGATTTTTTTTCATCATCTGCAGGGACTCAATCATATCCTGAGTATTTCCCCCACTTGTTCCCGCAATATGGGTCGATGCATAATGGACATTATAAAAATTAAGCATTGCTGAGAACTCTGGGTCACTTGGACCAGCAAAAAAATTCAAACAGCCATCTTTTGTTAAAATTCTATCACCCTGTTCTACAACTTCTTTTACCGGTGCAAAAACAAATACATCATTGTATTTTTTACCTCGAGTTATTAATGTAAGATATGCTTCCGGATTTTCTAAATCTCTGGTGTTTATGTATTTTAATTCAACCCCTCTCTTTTTTGCCTCATCTACAGTGTGAATTGAGGAAGCTCTTTTCAATCTTGCCTTATCGATATCAGTAACCACTAATAATTTAGGTCTTCTATCACTATGTAAGGCATAATCTATTGCCCCGAGACCCATTGGGCCTGCTCCGGCTAAAATTGCCATATTCCCGTTTTTTATTATTCCCATATGATGAATATATTTACCCTGAATTGTATGATAAGCAGCGTGAAAAGCTCCTATTATGCAAGACATTGGTTCTGCTAAAGACCCGCCGTAAAAGGCTTCTCCCTTATATTCTAATAAACAATCCATCTCCATCACTTCATTGGGGATAATGATGTAAGTAGCATCGCCGCCTATGTAAGGAAAAGAATACCCGGGAGCATGAAGACTCCCTTGATAATTTAAAGCAGGCTGGATAGCAAACTTCTGACCTGATTTAAATTTATGTTGCCATTGTTTGCCCACCTCTACAATTTCACCACAAAATTCATGACCAATTATAATTGGATTTTCTGCCACATTAGTCGGTACTCTCTTATGATTGGCTCCTTGAATTGCTGCTTTATAAGAGGACATACAGAGACTATCAGAAATAATATGGGCAATAATTTCGTCATCCTTAATTGCCGGGAGCTCAAATTCTTCCAGCCTTAAATCATTTTTTCCATATAATCTTACTGCTTTAGTCTTCATTATTATCGCCTTCTAAAATTAAAATAATTATTTTAGCATTACCTGGCCACCGGTTACCGGAATTGCCTGACCAGTTTCATACTTTTGATCAATTAAATAATAAATTGCTTTTGTCACATCTTCACCGGTACAGCCCCTCTTTATCGGGACCTTCGACTCATAAAATCTCTTCACATCTTCAATGGTTTTTGCACCCGGAACTTTTCCGGTCCTAAGATATTGAACAAAAAGACCTTTGTCTGGATCAGACCATAAAGGACCTTCAAAAAAATTTCCCGGACAAATAGAATTTACTTTGATGTTGTCATCAATAAGTTCTAAAGCAAAGCTCTGAGTAAGACCTAAACTTCCAAACTTACTTCCTGCATATGCACTGTTTTTGTTGGAACCTTTAAGCCCAGATTTCGAGTTAATCTGAATAATATCAGTAAAATATTTTTCATCGGGTATATTTTGAAGTGCCATAACCTTGGAAGCATGTTTTGCGCACAGAAAATAACCAAAGTAATTAACTTTATTAACGAAGGAAAATTCACTAAATTCCATCTCTTTTACGCTGCCAGCTTTTAAAACCCCTGCATTGCTTATAAAAATATCGATGCCACCAACTTTTTTAACTATCTCATATATCATTTTTTTAACAGAATCTTCATTCGTCACATCAACTTTTATTGCCAAAGCTGTCGTCCTTTTATATTTAATATTTAGCTCCTCTGCCAGCCGGCCAGCCCCTTTAATATTAATATCGGCAATAAATACCAAGCATTCTGATTTCGTCAACTCTCTCACTATGCTCTCTCCAAAACCCTGAGCACCTCCGGTTACTACTGCTATTTTATTTTTCACTATTTTATTCCTATTTAATTTTCCCTCATGACGATACTCTTCTGAACTTCGATCGCAGCCATTATCCGTTATTATCTTTGAATTTTTTTTGTCTAGGCAATCCTGAGGTTTAGAGAGTTCAGATTTAACTTTTATATTTTTTAAGATATCTTCAAAATTATTTTTTATGTTCATCGCGCGATCATAGGATTCTCCTAAGTAAAAGATGCCAATATTTTCAAGAATGACAATTTTTGGTTTTTGTTTATATTTCTTAATGTAAACTTTGAACTTATTAACGGTATAAGAAATTATTTTTTCTACAAGTTGTTCCTTATTGAGTAAATAATGGTTTTTTATTTCTTTTAAATAAAGGGGTAAGGTCTGTTCTGACACTTTATTTGAATTATCTTTAAATATAATGATATTTCCTTTTTCGCCATCAAAGGTTAGCCCTCGTAAAAGTGGGGCAATTGTTTCTATATAGGTATTTTTCATCTTTCTCCTCCGAGAAATAATATCAAAGAATTATTTAGAAGCTTATTTTTTGGTAAACAAGTTCAGGATGCCGACTATCAATTTTTCTGCCAATTTCGCTATAGGCAATAATCCTCTCTTTAAGTGATTTGCCTTTTAAGGGATTTATATCATTAAACAAAGCATATTTTCCATCATAATTTGCCAGTTTTTCGTGGGCGATAAGCGCCCAGGTTGCTTCAATTAGATGAGCAAACTCTGGTCTTAGAATTATGGCGTAGCTAAAAGATTGTCGTGGGCTGTTTATATCCACACCACTTATTTCCATAAACTCATATTTTCTGCAGAGTCTTTGCAAATGTAAAAGCTGGTTAAGAGTATTGCGTGGCGGCATATAAGTAATTGCCTTAAAACCTATTTTCTTTAATTCAGGAATCAGTTCCTCTAAAAAATCATCCTCAAACTTTTCAGCTTTCTTATCACCTGTGGGCGAATCAGTCACATCTCCTAAATAAGCATAAGCAGGAATAGCATTTATAGAATGACTGAATTTTACAGCCTCATATACTGATATGCACTCATTATAATCAGGTTGAATAAAAATTTTATCTAAAAAGGAGCTTTTTAATATTCCTAAAAGATCATATAAATAAAATTGATTATTTTCATCCAAGAGAAATTTCTTAATCTTTTCGGAAAGTACTATATCAAGATTATCTTTTAAAAATGAAATAAGTTTTTCCTCTTTTCCCGTTTTTTGAATAATTTTTCTAGCAAAGGCAAAAAGAATATGACGTTCGGTAATACTTCCGCCTTCTTTTGCCTGAGAAATATTGTAAACCTCTTTATTAAAATCAATTTCTTTTATTCCGTAACTTTTAATTAAATGATTTAGTTTAGCCAGTATTTTTTTATTTCTCTTATTCCGAGCAATCTGTATTGGATTTAAAAATTTCTTAGCTTCAGTTAACTTTGATTCAGGAATACCATGAATAGCAATATAACCTATATTTTTG
>JBAUBA010000178.1:0-2702 GCA_049676265.1 Atribacterota bacterium | reverse complement strand
TATTTTAAATTATAAACAAAAATATTTATTAAAATGACATTTATGCCAGTTATATATTCTAATTCTTTTTTAAGGCTTTTTTGAATTTTTAATCCAACCTGGGGAATATTTTCCCCATATTTAAGTACTAAACTAATATTTATCAAAACGCCTTCTTCTTTAATACTGATTTGTGATTTACCCAATTTCACAACTTCTTTGAAATCTTTAAGTATATAAATAATTATATCTAAAATTGCATTTTCGGAAACATATAATTTTCCAAAATAACTAAAAGGCGGCCTCACTATTGCTCTTTCACCAATTTTCCTTTTGCTATATCTTCTCTTATAAAATATCTCTAATGATTCTAATATATTTACCGGAAATTTTCTTTGTACTTCGATCCCGGGTAAGGGTATAACATGCTTCCCTTCTTTTAATCTAACGGATTTTGCTTCCTTGATTTCTTTATCACTAGAAACATCTTCAATCTTTAAAATTCTTTTAGGGGGTGGTAATTCTAAAGTTTTAATAATTTTATCAATCATCCTGACTGATGTTCCAATAACTAGTATTTTCGCTGGTTTAGCTTTATTCATTACCCCTATTACTTCATGAGCATGGGAAGGCTCTTCAAAAATAGCTGTCCTAATCGCTTGAATTCTGTTTTTATCTTTTTTTGCAGAATGCCCGGCTAATATTTTATCTTTTCTTATTAAAAGACCATCATCGATTATATAATCTATATTATATTTATGGGCAATTAATAGGGCCTTATGACTCTTACCGGTTCCACTCCCTCCCATTAAAGCAAATATCTCCACTTTTATTTACCTTCCCCCAACATTTTTCGTATGTCGTATATCGTATTGCGTATTGCGTTTGTTTCCCCATCACCCTAACCCTCTCCCCCGAAGGGGAGAGGGAATGTTACTATACTCTATACGCTGATAATATTCTTGTTTCCAATTTCCTTTCTTCTTCACTATATACGATATACCATATACTATATACTATTTTTTAGGTTTTACCCAACCTCTACCTTCTACTGCTCTTGCTACTCTTTGAAGAGAAATAAGATATGCAGCATCACGGGTATAGCATTTTCTCTCTTCAGCTAAATCTGCAACTGCATTGAAAGCATTGGTCATAATACGATCTAATTTTTCGATAACTTCTTCTTTTGACCAATAGAAATTCATATTATTTTGAACTTCCTCAAAGTAAGATACGGTGACTCCTCCGGCATTGCAAAGGAAATCAGGTATCATATAAACACCTTTTTCTTTTATGATTTCATCTGCTTCCAAGGTAGTAGGAGTATTTGCAGCTTCAGCATATACTTTAACTGTGTCAAAATTAATATCATTTACATTCAATTCGGTAATTGCATTTCCCATAGCAGCAGGAATGAGCACAGTGACTGGTTTTTTATACCAGGCATCAGCATCTTCTTGTTTCCAACCAAAAGATTCTGCTTTTTCAGGATCAACGGTTCCAAATTTATCTAATGTACCGGGGGCAAGCATATCTTTAGGATCAATCCCATCTTCACAGCTATAAGTATAAGCTTTTTTATCTTTCGCATCCCAACATGATATGGCAACTACTTTTCCGCCATATTGAGTGAATAGCTCGCAACAATATTGTGCATTATTACCAGCTCCCTGGATAGAAGCAGTAGAACCTTTGAAATCCAAACCCAATCTATTGAATGCTTCGCGGACACAGTAAATAACACCGTAGCCGGTAGCTTCAGTTCTACCTAAAGAACCTCCAACTCCAACAGATTTTCCGGTAACGAAACCAGGTCTTCTATTTCTGTTAATCGTGTCATATTCATCCATTATCCAGAGCATATCTTGAGGGTTGGTAGCAACATCAGGTGCAGGGACATCTATTTCCGGACCAACTATATCGTATACTTTTCTTACCCAACCACGACAAAGTCTTTCGGTTTCTCTCTCGGTTAATTTTCTGGGATCAACAATAATCCCTCCCTTTGCTCCACCTAGGGGAATATCTACAACGGCACATTTCCAAGCCATCATCATTGCTAGTCCTCGAACCATATCGAGATTCTCTTCTTCTGCGAATCTTATACCACCTTTTGAAGGGCCCCTTGCAGTTGAATGTTGTACCCTGAAACCGGTAAAAGTTTTAGTGGTTCCGTCATCCATGTCTACCGGAATACGAACTATTATCTCTCTCTCTGCATCTCTCATAAATTCTCTTAAGGCCGGATCGAGTCCTAAAACTTCTGCATTGTGGTCAAATTGAGCTTGCACGATTTTAAATGGATTTCTTTCCTTAGTCATTTTTTAAAAATCCTCCTAAATAATTATTTTTAGAATTTTAATTATACTTAACAATAATTTAACTAAATTTAAAAAATACCAATTTTCTATATACTGCGTACCTCCCTTTTTTTAAAATAATTTATGTCACTTACTTTTTCTCAAACTTTTACCCGAAGACAAGAATTCATCAACTGCCCGGGCGGCACCCTTGCCATCTCCTACTGCCGAGATTACGGTAGCCGAACCTCTAACAATATCTCCTCCGGCGAATATCCCTTCTTTGGTAGTTGCGTTGGTTTTGTCATCTATAATAAAATAACCCCACTGGTTAATCTTGACTCCGGTGGCACTGCGGGCTACAATAGGATTAGCTGAGGTTCCGATGGCATCTATAACCATATCTACTTCGATTATAAAATT
>JBAUBA010000177.1:0-8448 GCA_049676265.1 Atribacterota bacterium | reverse complement strand
AGGGGTCACACCTGTTCCCATCCCGAACACAGTAGTTAAGCCCTCCTGCGCCGATGGTACTGCAGTTTTTCTGTGGGAGAGTAGGACGCTGCCGGGATTTTTTATTTTCTGGATTTTAGTGTATAATTTTAAAAATAGCGGATAGCGTTTAGCGTAGAGCGTATAGAATCAGTTTACCGGTTCCCCGGAACAAATTCGTATCTCGTATCCCGTGAATCGTATCTCGCAAAGAGAAGAAAAGGCAGAAGACAGAGAGAAACAGTGATTAGTAATCAATTTCGAGTTATCGGTTGCAAGTTGCTTCTAATTAACCGATTGGCCAATTTACCAATTAACCTATTAAATTATTTGTTAGTGTATCGTATCTCATATTGCGTTAGGATTTAAATGACAAAAAAAAGAAAAAACCTGCAAATTAGAAGATATAACTATTTCATTATCACATATTACCCATAATTGTTTCTTTGTTTCTTTTGGCTACTGACTTCTCTTTCATAAGCCAGTTAACCAGGTTGATCTTAATTCTTAAACTAGGTAACTGGGTAACTAAACTAATCGGCTAATTGGCTAATTGGTCAATTGGTGAATCGATTTATTGGAGAATTAATTTATGGAAACATTAGTGCAAAAATTATGTGTTTGGATGGAAGATAAAGTAATTGAAGCAAAGGCCAAAGGCATAGTATTTGGATTAAGCGGGGGATTAGATTCTGCTGTAGTAGCAGCCTTAAGCATAAGAATATTTCCCCAAGATACCTTAGCCATAATTATCCCTTGCCATAGTCTTGAAGCCGATATTAACGATGCCCTAGACTTTATTAATAAATTTAATATTCCTTATAAAATAATTAATGTATCAAAAGTATATGATTCGCTCATTCATTTGTTAAATGATAAAGAAAAAGAAGAAAGTTTCAAATTAGCAGAAGCAAATATAAAATCCCGATTAAGAATGACAACTTTGTACTATTTTGCTAATGAGTTAAATTATTTAGTTGTAGGAACTGGGAACAAAAGTGAGTTAATGATAGGGTATTTTACTAAATATGGTGATGGCGGAGCAGATATTTTACCTTTAGGTAATTTATTAAAGAGTCAGGTTAGAGAATTAGCAAAATATTTAGGTATTCCCAAAAAAATTATAAACAAACCTCCTTCTGCAGGCCTCTGGGAAGGTCAAACCGATGAAAAAGAAATTGGTATAAGTTATGAGCAATTAGATAAGTATTTAAGGACAGGAAGATCAAGCAATAAAATAATAGAAAAAAAGATTCAAGACAAAATAACTAAAAGTGCGCATAAACGAACTACTCCTGAAAAACCTCCCTTTTAAATAAATAAATTTCATATTTTTTATCCCTCGTATTTTGAATTTTGTATTTTCTTAACTAAATACTAAATACTAATTTATTGAATCTGCTCTTTTAATATGCTAAAATTATTAAAAATTAACCACAGTTGAAGTTTTAATAATTTTATATTCAAGGAGAGATAAAATATGTCTGGACATTCGAAGTGGAGTACTATCAAAAGAAAAAAAGGCAAAGCAGATGCACAAAGGGGAAAAATATTTACCAAAATAATTCGAGTGATAACTGTTGCTGCACGTTCGGGGGGAGGAGATCCCGAGGCTAACGTAAAATTAAAAACTGCAATTCAATTGGCAAAAGAAAACAATATGCCTAACGAAAATATTGAAAGAGCTATTAAACGAGGAACTGGTGGAGCCGATGGAGTTTCTTATGAAGAGCTATCATATGAAGGTTATGGACCGGGAGGGGTTGCAGTTTTAATAGAGGTTTTAACTGATAACAGAAATAGAACAGCCCCAGAGCTTAGAAAAATATTTTCTAAGAATGGCGGCAATTTAGGTGAAAGTGGTTGTGTTGCCTGGATGTTTGACAAAAGAGGATATTTTATCTTTGAGAAAGCCAAAGTTAATGAAGACACTATTGTAGATTTAGCCCTTGAAGCAGAAGCCGAAGATGTAAAAAGTGATAATGAAAATATTGAAGTTATCACTCTACCTGAAAATTACGAGAAATTTAGCAATTTAATAAAAGAACAGAATATTGATTACTTGCTTAATGAAGTTACTTTAATTCCAAAAACTACGGTAGATTTGGAAGATAAAAAGGCAAGGCAAATGCTGAATTTAATGGAACAGTTAGAAGAACAAGATGATGTACAGAAAGTTTATGCTAATTTTAACATTGCTGACGAAATTATGGAAGAAATATCTGCCAATGGGGATAACTCGTGATTATTTTAGGTATTGATCCCGGACTTAGTAATACCGGTTATGGTTTAATTCGATATGAGAAAAAGAAAATTGAATTAATTGATTACGGATGCGTATTAACTTATAAGAAAGATGCTTTTAGTTTTAGGATAAAAGAAATATATTATAAGATAAAAGAAATTATAGAAAAATATAATCCTCATGAAGTTGTTATCGAGGAAATATTTTTTAATAAGAATGTTCGAAGTGCACTTACAGTTAGCAAGGTTCATGGCATGGTAGCTATAACCGTTGCTCTAATGGGATTAGAACTTTATGAATACACCCCGTTACAGATAAAACAAGCTACTGTGGGAAATGGGAGAGCGGAAAAACATCAAGTTCAATCTATGGTTAAAATCCTGCTCAATTTATCTGAAATTCCTCAGCCGGACCATGCTGCAGATGCTTTGGCAGCAGCAATTTGTCATGTGCATACTAAGTATTAAATAACGTATCTTGTATCTCGTGAATCGTATCTCGTTAAGAATAGCGTGGAGCGTACAGCGGATAGCGTGTAGCATCACGGCGTTGTCGTGATGGGAAAAGAGAAAAAGAAGAAGAAAACAAAGAATAAAATAGTTTTGTATCTCATATGGACTAATTAATAACCGGTAAACTGGCTAACTGGGCAACTAATGAACCAGTTAACTATTATTACAGGAGGTTTAAATTTGATATCTTTTTTAGAAGGAATAATTAATACAGTTGGCGTGAATTATCTTATATTAAATACAAACGGCATAGGGTACCAAATTAATATCCCTGCTTATAATAATCTTTCCTTGAAAATCGGCGATAAGACTAAAATTTATACTTATTTATATTTAAGAGAAGACAAAATAACGCTTTATGGATTTTTAACTAAAGAAGAAGAAAATTTCTTCGAATTACTGATTAGCACACCGGGAGTTGGTCCAAAAGTAGGTTTAAATATTTTATCCAAAATGACTCCTGATGATTTTGGTAAAGCAATTCTCCAAGAAGATTTAGATTCAATTACCTCGATAGTAGGCATAGGGAATAAGTTAGCTAAAAAAATCGTGTTAGAATTAAAAGAAAAAATAAGTAAAATCACTTTTCTGGAAGCAGGTACAGAGAAAACCTTTAAATCTGAAAATATAAATGATGCTACAGATGCTCTTAAAGTGTTAGGCTATACTTACAAAAAAGCAAAATCCGCGGTGGAAAAAACACAAGAAAAATTTAAAGGGCAATTAACCGCAGAAGAGTTAGTCCGAGAATCTCTGAAGATTATAGGATAATTATTAATTTTTATTTATTGTAATTATTTATTTTAAAAATGTTTCATTTTTATATGTACTAATGGAGTAATAGATGGAATTTAAAGAAAAAGCTATTGATTTAGGATTAAGAAAAGAAGAACCGGATTTAGATGTAAACTTAAGGCCTAAATTTTTTAAAGAATTTATTGGGCAGGAAAATATTAGAAAAAATTTTAATATATATATAAGTGCTGCCCGAAAAAGAGGAGAACCTATTGATCACATTCTTTTATACGGTCCCCCCGGTTTAGGCAAAACTACCTTAGCTTATATAATATCTAATGAGATGGGAGTCAATATCAAGATGACTTCCGGCCCGGTTATTGAAAGAGCAGGAGACTTAGCAGCTATAATTACTAATTTGCAGGAAAATGATGTTTTATTTATTGATGAAATTCACCGGTTAAATCGAGCAGTAGAAGAAATATTATATCCCGCTATGGAAGATTATGAACTAGATATTCTGATCGGCAAAGGCCCAAGTGCTCGTTCTATACGTATAAGTTTGCCAAAATTTACTCTTATTGGAGCCACAACTCGTACAGGGCTAATTACTTCGCCCCTAAGAAGCCGATTCGGTGTTATAACTCGAGTTGGCTATTATCAGGAAAATGAACTTGAACAGATAGTAATAAGGTCTTCCAATATATTAAAAGTAAAAATAACCAAAGAAGCAGCAAAAAAGATTTCTCTAAGATCAAGAGGCACCCCCCGTATTGCCAATAGACTTTTAAGAAGACTTCGTGATTATGCTCAAATAAAAGGTGAAGGAGTTATTAACGAAGAAATCGCTGATTATGGCTTAAGAATGATGGAGATTGATGATTTTGGTTTATGCGGAATAGATAAAAAATTGTTACTTACTATAGTAGAAAAATTTTCTGGCGGTCCAGTGGGTCTGCAAACATTAGCTGCCTCCATTAGCGAAGATACGGACACTATTTGTGACGTTTATGAACCGTATCTTTTACAAAAAGGTTTTCTTCATCGAACTCCCAAGGGAAGAGTAGCAACAGATTTAACTTATAAATATTTTGGCAAAAAAAAGGATATTCAGGCTAAATTGTTATAGAAAAAATTAACGATTAATTAGTATTATGTATTGCGTATTGAGTAGGAAAATGTAAGTCAGGAACTAAGTTTATATCCCTATCTCTTGATGAAATTAGTGACAAGAAGTCAGGAATTAGAATTCAGTATTCAGAAGAAAGAAAAGAATTATTGCGAGCGACCACAGGGAGCATGACAACCTCGTAACTAAGGGAATTACTTTCCCTATTTTTTTATGATAAATTTGCATTACATAATGATATTTTGCAAGAGCACATTATTTATTCGATAGAAGAATTAAAAAAGGAGATAAGCTGATTGATAAAGTTAAACATAGGAAAAGTTAATATACTTTTATTATTTTTAGGAATATGTATTTTTTCGCTGCTAATATTTACTAATATTATTTTAGCAGCAGAAAAGCAGCCAATACTTCGAGTGGGAATATTCTTAGATCAAACGGAGACCAATATAAGTGGAGATGGCACCTTTAAGATCTATAATTTAAAATCAAATGTACTTATAAGTGAAGAACGCAATAAGGTAGTTAAATTATTATCCCATAGCAAAGGAATAGAGGTTTTGGGAAAAGGGGTTTATTCTGGTCCCATAGAAATAATTCCAGTAGGAAATACTAAAATTATAGTTATGTTTAATGGACAAAAATATCACTATCGAGGAAACATAGAGATAGATATTGATAAAGAAGATAAAAAATTAAATGTCATCAATATCATCGGCATTGAGGAATATCTTTATGGGGTCTTAAAAAAAGAAATTTCCCCTCATTGGCCGTCAGAAGCCTTAAAAGCGCAAGCAGTTGCAGCCAGAACTTTCGCTATCTTTAATATGAATAAATATATTGATAAAGGTTATAATATTTGTGCCTCTACCAACAGTCAAGCTTACGGAGGGGTGAACCACGAAGACCCCTTGACTAATAAAGCTGTCGATGAGACCCGAGGAATAATCATGGTTTATAAAGGCGAGCCCATCAATGCAGTTTATCATTCCGATAGTGGAGGATATACTGAGAATAGTGAGAACGTTTGGGGGAGTTTTTTACCCTACTTAAGAAGTGTGAAATCAAAATTTGAAGAAAAAGTTTCTCCTCCGCATCACACCTGGTCTTATTCCGTGAGCGAAAAGGACTTAACAGAAAAACTACAAAAACAAGGTCATAAAATAAATTCAATTGTTTCTATCGAAGCAGATAAAAAAAGTGAAACCGGCAGAACAAGCGAATTAATTTTTACTGCTGATAATAATAAAGTTATTAGTATGAAAACTAATGGTTTTAGAAGCTTAATCGGGACAGATTTAATCAGGAGTACCCTTTTTAATATCGAAATAATCGGGAAAGAATTGAATATCCAGCAAGACATAGAAGACAGAAAGGAAATTAAAGACAAAGAAGAACAAAAAGAGTCAATAAAGGAAATTTTGGAACAAAAGAAAAATTGGACCATTCAAGAATTGCTCGAATTAATGAAGAAAAATAAAGAGGAAAGAGCAGAGGGAATGGAAGAAAAAGTACTGAAAGTAGAAATTATGAAATCAAACACCTCTTTAACCTTTATATTTTCTGGTTCAGGAAATGGACATGGAGTTGGAATGTCCCAATGGGGTGCATATGGTATGACACTTCAAGGATCCAGATATCAAGATATTTTAAAGCATTATTATCAGGGAATAGATATTATAAAAAAATACTAAAAATAAACAAATGAGTAGAAAATGGAATTAGAAGAATTTGATTATTATCTTCCCTCGGGCTTTATTGCCCAAAAGCCGACTACACCAAGAGATCATAGTCGTTTAATGGTTTTGAATCGGTTCAGGGAGGAAATCCAGCACAAAATTTTTAAAGACGTTAAAGATTATCTTAAAAAAGGTGATCTATTAGTTTTAAATAATACTAAGGTTTTACCAGCAAGGCTATATGGTTTTAAAGAAAAAACCAAAGGAAAAGTAGAAATCTTACTTCTTAAATCTAAAAAGGATAGATATTGGGAAGTGTTAGTAAGACCAGGAAAGATTGTTCATGCAGATACAAAGATAATTTTTGGACCCGAATTAGAGGGGGTAATAGAAGGTAAAAATGAAGAAAAGGGTAGTTATTTTATACAATTTAATTTTAAGGGTAATTTTAAAGAAATATTAAATAAAATAGGACAAATGCCCACTCCTCCTTACATTAAAGAAGAATTAAAGACAGGAAACGACTATCAAACAGTTTACGCTGCTCAAGATGGCTCAATTGCTGCTCCTACTGCCGGGCTTCATTTTACCAAATCTTTATTAGAAGGGCTTATCCACAAAGGAATTGAAATAGTGTATTTGACTTTACACGTGGGTCGAGGTACTTTTGAACCTATAAGAACTTCAAAAGTAGAAGAACACAAAATGGATTTAGAGTATTATTCTATTTCTTCTGATGTTGCCCAAAAAATAAATCAAGCTCGGAATGAAAAAAGGCGAGTTATTTCGGTAGGAACTACAACAACCCGTACCCTGGAATCTGCTTACGATTTTGATCAAGGTAGAATCACAAGTGGCAGTGATTGGAGTGATATATTTATCTATCCCGGATATAAATTCAAGGCAGTGGATATGTTAATTACCAATTTTCATCTTCCCCAATCAACGCCTTTAATGCTTGCTGCAGCTTTTGCAGGAAAGAATTTTCTTTTTAAGGCTTACCAGGAAGCAATAAGAGAAAGATATAGATTTTACAGTTTTGGAGACGCGATGATGATTTTATAGTATCTAGTCGTTAGTGAATAGTTGTTAGCAAAGAGAAAGTACAAAAAAATAATTTATTAGATCAAGATGGTGGTAAAATTTGACAATTAAATTCGAAGTGTTAAGAGAATGTAAAAAAACCAAAGCAAGACTGGGAAAATTATCCACTTCTCATGGAACAATTGATACCCCGGTATTTATGCCAGTGGGCACTCAGGCTACTGTAAAAGCAATGACCCCTCGAGAATTAGATGATTTAGCCATCCAGATCATTTTAAGCAATTCTTATCACTTATATTTAAGACCCGGACATAATTTAGTTGCTCAAGCTGGTGGTTTGCATAAATTTATGGGTTGGAAAGGGGCTATATTAACCGACAGTGGAGGTTTCCAGATTTTTAGTTTAGGAAAACTAAATAAAGTAACTGATGAAGGAGTATTTTTTCATTCTCACATTGACGGATCTAAGCATTTTATAAATCCCGAGAAAGCAATGGAGATTCAAATGGCTTTAGGTGCCGACATTGCTATGGCTTTTGACGAATGTGCTCCTTATCCTTCTGGCAAATACCAGGTAGAAATTGCTGCTAAAAGAACTATTCAATGGGCTAAAAGATGCAAAGAAGCGCACCAAAGTTCCGGCCAAAGTTTATTTGGAATCGTTCAGGGAGGTGCCTTTAAAGACCTAAGAATTGAAAATGCTAACAAGTTAGTAGAATTAGATTTTCCTGGATATGCAATAGGAGGATTAAGTGTAGGTGAACCAAAGTCATTAATGTATGAAATTTTAGATTGTACAGTTCCTTGTCTACCAAACAATAAACCGCGATATTTAATGGGAGTAGGAGCGCCTCAGAGCATACTAGAAGGAACCATAAGAGGCGTTGATATGTTTGATTGTGTTCTGCCCACTAGAAATGCCAGAAATGGTTCGTTACTTACTTCATCTGGTAATCTGTCAATAACAAACGCTAAATACAAAGTTGACTTTACATCTTTAGATAATAAATGCCGGTGCTATACTTGCCAGCATTTTACTAGAGCCTATCTACGTCATTTATATATGTCCAATGAAATACTCGCTTC
>JBAUBA010000176.1:0-2421 GCA_049676265.1 Atribacterota bacterium | reverse complement strand
GCAGGACTTGAAGGAATAGCAATCAGATTGTGTATTAATGAGCTTTCCGATAAGAAATTAAATGAATTTGATAATATCTTTAATAAATTTATACTTCCATTGAATGAAGAAGAGGTTAAGCACTATTTAAAAGCAGACCAGAAGTTTCATGAAAAAATTATAGAGCTATGCGGGAATTCTATAATAATAGATTTTAATAAAAATTTTAATTTTGTTATGAAAAGTTATCAAAAAGGTCTGATAAGACCTCCGGAAGAAACCCTTTCAGAACATCTTGAAATTATAAAGGCAATAATGGAACGAAATGGTCAAAAAGCACAAGAACTAATTACTTCACACCACTTAAAATCAAGAGAAGTTTTAAAAATTAAACATTTAAAATATGATTAGAAGTTATAAATGTTCTAACGACTACTATATTCCACGAAATAATATATAAATATTTATTGTTTTATTATTAATTTTAGAAAAAAAAGGAAAGTACTATATGATTAGGAGAAGCGAGTGGAAAAAAGTTTGCAATTGGGCGTGGAATTTTGTAAAAGAGTCAGGCTTTATTGTTAAAAATAAAGAAATTAATTCTATTGAAATTGCAGATCTCGATTTGAATGAATTTAATATTACCGGTCTTCATATCCTCTCTCTATTTAGTACGGAGTGGGTTGGGGCAAAACTTCTTATTCTGAAACCAAACCAGTTTTTCCCTGAACATAAACATCCCCCTTTGGAAAAAGAAAGATTTCCCGGTAAAACTGAAGTTATTAGGGGTCAATGGGGAGAATTTTATTTAGTAGTTCCCGGAAGTATAACCAGCAATCCAAAATCAAATCCCCCCCTACATAGAAAAAAATATATTGATATCTGGCATGAAATTGTTATACATCCTGGTGATCAGTATATAATTTTACCAAATACCTGGCACTGGTTTCAGGCTGGTCCGGAAGGGGCAATTGTTTGGAGTATTTCCTCAAAATTAACTGATGCTAAAGACAAATTTAAAGATCCTCAAGTTAAGCGTAAAACTATCATCATAGATGATTAATAAAATTAATTACTATTGTTATCTAAAGAATTATTTTTATAGAGGTAATTTATAATATAAAAATTAGGTTTAAAATGAATGAACGAAAAAAGTTTAGATTGGAATGATTTTGTTAAAAAACTTTCTCCTGCTATTCCCGAAAATAAAATAAATAAGGAATGGTTAAGTGCAGTAAACAAAATAAAGAGAAAAATTATTGTTTTAGATGATGACCCCACCGGAATACAGACAGTACACTCTATCCCAGTTTATACTTCCTGGGATTTCTCTACCTTAAGGCAGATAATGGAAGACAAGCATAAGCTAATATACATTCTTACTAACTCGCGGGCCTTAACTTCTGTTGAAACCCAAAGACTCCATAAACAATTAGCAAGGGACTTAAAACTGGTTGCTTTAGAGGAGGGAAAAAAGTTTTTACTTATCTCTCGGAGCGATTCTACCCTTAGGGGTCATTATCCACTTGAAAATAAAACAATTTACAATGAATTAACAAAGGATGAAAAAATAGATGGAGAGATAATTATTCCTTTTTTTTTAGAAGGAGGAAGATTTACTTTTAATGATATTCATTACATTAAAGAAGGGGACGTATTGGTGCCGATAGGTCAGACAGAATTTGCCCGAGATAGTGTATTTGGTTACAAGTCTTCAAATTTAAAGGAATGGATAGAAGAAAAGACTGCTGGACAATATCCTGCAGGTAAAGTTATTAGCATTTCATTAAACATGTTAAGGGCAAAAGATATAAAGGGAGTACTGCATAAACTTTTAGAAATAAAGAACTTCAATAAAGTAATTGTAAATGCTCTAGAATATACTGATTTAAAAGTATTTTTAATAGCTTTATCGGAAAGTATAAACAGGGGAAAAAATTATCTTTTCCGGACCGCAGCTTCTTTTGTACAGGTAATCGGCGGAATCAATCCGAAACCTCTTTTAACTAAAGAAACTTTGTACCCCAAAGGAAAACCATCTATGCCAGGTTTAATAATTATCGGTTCATATGTACAAAAAACTACACGACAAATGAAAAAATTAGCTGAACTTTCTAATCTAATTTGGGTAGAGTGGGATGTTAGTCAAGCAAAAACTCAAGAATGCTTAAGGGCGGAGGTCGACAGAGTCGCATCTGAAGTTAAAAAAGGATTTAATTTCGAAAAGGATGTTTGTATTTATACTTCACGGGAGTATTATAGAAGCAATTCTCAAGATCAAAATAATGATAAAGACCTTATTTTTTCATCTCGTATTTCAAATGGTTTAGTTAAAGTAATTCAAGCACTTAAAATAAGACCAGGTTTTCTTGTGGCAAAGGGAGGAATTACTTCCAGTGATATTGGAGTAAAAGGTCTTAATGTAAGAAGGGCAATGGTAAT
>JBAUBA010000175.1:0-4925 GCA_049676265.1 Atribacterota bacterium | reverse complement strand
CAAATTGTTATCTAAATTTACTTTATCCTGAAAACCCATTTTTCTGCTCTTCTCTCTTATATTTTGGGTATTTGTAAAAAGATTTATCCACCCGCCAATATTTTTATCCCGCCAATAAGGAGAAGGATAACGCATCTGGTCTAAATTAACAATCCTTTCGTTCTTTAAGCTTTGTCCTCCACAGTGAGCAAATATGGCAGACCACTCTTCAGCTAATCTGGAAAAATAATACCGGCTGCTTCTAACCGGCCCCACTATGGCCTCATCACTATTATTAAATATGGCCATTAATCTGGTAAAGGGATCTTCTACATTTGCTTCATAAATTACATCTGCCTTATTTAAGCCCGTTTGGAGAATTACTTCTTCGGGTGAATTGCCGATCATTATAGCTAAGGGTCTTGCAGTGCTGGCGTAAATATTACTATTTATAGTAAGACAAGTAAATAAAACAAAAAATAACCATATAAATCCGCATAAAAATGATTTATCCAACATTTCTTTCTTCATAATTTATCCTCTTTCTTTAATTGCTAAATTATTTCATAATTATTTAATTTTATCAAATTCATCTTCTATTTCTCCAAAAATTTCCTCTAATAAATCTTCTATGGTGACTACTCCGGAGATTTTTTTATCTTTGTTTATTGCTACCGCAATATGAACTTTCTTTCTCTGAAATTCTTTCAGAAGAGTTGTCACTCTTTTATTTTCTAAAACCAAGTAAGGCGGATGGATTAAACCTAATAAATTTATACTTTTACTTAATTTCTTTTTTAAATCTCCAATAAGGAAGTCTTTGGCGTAAATAAAACCTATGATATTATTTATATTATTCTGATAAACCGGTATTCTGGAAAGACCTTCTTTGTTCATTAATTTTACAGCTTCCTCTAAGCAAGTATTTTCTTCAACAGCTATCATATATTTTTGGGGTATCATTACATCCTTAACAAAAATATCATTTAAATTTAATATTCTCTCAATCATACTCTTTTCCTTTTTCTCTAATGCACCTTCCTTTTCGCCGACTTCAAAAAACAGCTTTAAATCTTTTTTAGTGAAAAAAGCATTCAGGGGCACGTACTTCTTTCCGGTAAAGATTCTAATGATAAAGTTCGATATGCAACTGAAAAAGACTTCAACGGGATAAAGGAGGTAAGAGGCAATTTTTAAGCAATAAGCTGCCTTAAGCGAAATATTTTGTGAATTATTTTGAGCAATAGTTTTAGGAATTATCTCGCAAAAAATTAAAATTATTAGAGTAGTAAGTAATATTGAAATAGTAACTCCCCTGTCACCCCATATATGCATTGCCAGAGAAGAGGAAACTGTAGAAGATACGATTATTGCTATATTGGTTCCAATTAAAACTACTCTTAGAAATTTATCGGGCTTTTTAATTAAATTATATACTATTATAGCTTTTTTATCTCCTATCTTGGCTAAATATTTAAGATGCAGCTTACTGGTAGAGATAACTGCAGTTTCTGCACCGGAAAAAAAAGCAGCAATGAATATACACATAAATAATATAAAAGGACTGACTTTAATCCACCATTCTGTCAAAATTTCCTTACCTCCTAGACATCTTTACCTGGAATATTACTTTCATTCTTCGGTAGTTCTTTTATTATCTTCACTCTTCCAATCCTATTTTTTACCACCCGTTCTATTATCATTTGACAATTCTGATACTTTATCTTTTCACCTTTTTTAGGTACCCTGCCCAATAGATCAAAAATAAAACCACCCAGGGTCTCGAAACCATTTTCAGGTATTTCGATTTTTAGAATTTCATTAATCTCGTCAATACTTATTATTGCATCAACAATGACCGCATTATCTTCAGCTATTTCAAACAATTTTATCTCTTTATCATATTCATCGATTATCTCGCCCACTACTTCCTCTACCACATCCTCCATGGTAATCAATCCTGCTGTACCACCATATTCATCAATAGCAATGGCAATTTGAATTCTGTCTTTCTGAAAAATATCCAACAGTTCGTCTATTTTTTTATTTTCCGGAACAAAGTAAGTCTCCCTTATTATCCCTTTTAAATCAAACTTTTCTTTTGAAGTATACCATTGCTGGTATATACCTAAAAGATCCTTGGCATATAATATTCCGATAATATTATCTATGGTTTCTTCGTATACAGGGATTCTCGAATGTCCTATTTTTTTAATTAACTTTAATATTGAATTTAATTTAGTATCCACTGGGATGCAAGCCATATCTACCCGGGGGACCATTACTTCTTTTACCATAGTATCGCCGAATTCAAATATATTTCTAATCATTTCTTTCTCTTCCTCTTCTATCACACCCTCATCCTTACCAGCGTCTATCAGGCTTATTAAATCTTCTTCGGTAATTTCTTTTTTCTCTCTAACGCTTTTTTTACCAGAAAAGTAATACATGATATTAATTATCATTTTAAAAAATCTGATTAGCGGCAATAGAGCAGTGGAAATTATTTCTATCGTTCTGGCAACTCTTTTGGAAATTTTCTCGGCATTAACAACAGCTAATGATTTAGGGACAATTTCTCCGAAAACGAGTATAGTAAAAATCATTATTCCGCTGGCTATACCTATGCCTATATTTCCAAAAAGTTTTATAGCCAAATAAGTAGCTAGGGAGGAGGCAGAAATGTTTACGAACATATTTCCGATTAAAATAGAAATTAATGTTCTTTGAGGATCATTAAGGAGTTTGATAATTGATTTTACCCGGTAATTGTTTTCTTCTTTTTTTTGCATTTTTTTTAATTGCAGTTTATTAAGTGAGAAAAGGGCAGTCTCTGTACCGGAAAAAAATGCTGATAGTATTATAAAACCTAATAAAGCGATAACTTCAAATATCAATATTATTAAATTAAGAGGGTCATCCAAAAAATAATCACCGCAACTTTTTAAAAAACCATTAAGTATGTTCTAAAATATCGACCATTTTAATTAATTCAACCAAGATGATGTGTCTGTTTTTGCTCAGTTAGATTGGGAATCTAAATATTAACAATTCTTAAGTCTTTTAGATTCCCAATCTAACCGTAATTAAGCATAAAACTACTTAAAATAAAAATTAACCTGGATATATATAATTTCACTATGCTAATTTAGCTTTCTTCAATACTCTCATCCTCTGTAAGATTATTACTCCAGCCAACAAGATAATACCCACACTATCAGTTAATAATCCGGGGGTTAATAGAGCAAGCGCGCTAATAACTAATATAATTCTTTCATATATTTTAGTATTATCCAGTAGATATCCGCCAGCAGCTGCTCCTAAAGCCAAAACTCCTGCCAAAGCAGTAACAATTAATAGCAAGGTATGTCCAATTGTGCTATCTATAAATAACAGACCGGGATCAAGGGCAAATAGAAAAGGAATCATAAATCCCGCTACCGCTAATCTCACGGCAATAAATCCGGTCTTCATGGAATTACCGCCTGAAATTCCTGCCCCGGCGTAAGCTGCTACCGCCACTGGCGGAGTAAGGTCAGCAATAACGCCAAAGTAAAGGATAAATAGATGGGCAGCTAAAGGGTTTACCCCTAAATCGACCAAAGCAGGTGCAGCCATGATAGAAAGAATTATATATTTTGCAGTAGTAGGGAGTCCCATCCCCAATAAAATAGAGGCTATCATAGTAAAGAAGAGGGTTAACATTAGATTTCCCTGACCCAACATCACAAGTCCATTAGCAATTTTTAATCCTAAGCCGGTAAGAGTTACTGCTCCCACGACCATTCCGGCACAGGCACAAGCCGCAGCAACCCCTAAAGCACTCTTGGCTCCATCTTCAAAGGCCTCACCTAATTTCTTTAAATTTAAGCGGGTATCAGGCTTTACCATACTGATAGCCAGGCACATTATAATGGCCCAAAAAGCGGAGAATAAGGGAGTATACCCTCTTACCAGTAAATATACTAAACCAAGTATAGGGATAATTAGATGACCTCGAGCTTTTAATACTTTGTTTAATTTGGGAAGTCTTTCTTTAGGTAATCCTTTTAACCCGTATTTACAGGCTTCCAGATGAACCATTGTCATCACGGCAATATAATATATTACAGCTGGAATAACTGCCGCGGCAGCTATTCTAATATAGGGAATCCCTAAAAATTCAGCCATTACAAAGGCAGCTGCTCCCATAACCGGTGGTAGTATCTGTCCCCCGGTAGAGGCTGCAGCCTCTACTGCTCCGGCAAAATCTTTTCGATAACCTATACTCTTCATTAAAGGAATGGTAAAACTACCGGTAGTTACCGTATTTGCCACTGAGCTTCCATTGATAGAGCCCATAAATCCACTGGCGATAACCGCAACCTTAGCCGGTCCACCGGTGGTATGACCGGCAACCGCCATAGCAACATCAATAAAAAATTTACCCATTCCGGTCTTATTTAAAACCGCACCGAACAGAATAAAAAGAAAGACAAAAGAAGCAGATACTCCTAAAGGAATGCCAAATATCCCTTCTGTTCCTGAGTATAAATGTTCTATTATTCTTTCCAACGAGTATCCTCGATGAGCGAAGAATCCCGGCATTATCTGCCCAAAGTAAGAATATAATAAAAATACAGTTACTACTATAGGAAGGGCTGAACCGATAATTCTTCTGGTTGCTTCCAAGACTAATATGATAGTCAAGCCCCCTACAATTAAATCAAGCGTAGTAGGCAAACCGGAGCGTATTACCAAAGCATCGTAAAATGCAACCAAATAATAACACACGCCTGCTCCTAATATAGCCAGAATAATATCAGCAAAAGGAATTTTGTCTTTATTTTTGTCAAAACTTTTTTTACTACCGGGGTAAATAAGAAATGCTAAACACAAAGTAAAAGCCAGATGAAATGCCCTCTGTTTTAGGGCTAACAACAAGCCAAATCCTCCGGTATAAAATT
>JBAUBA010000174.1:0-4449 GCA_049676265.1 Atribacterota bacterium | reverse complement strand
TTCTAATACTTCTTGTTCATATTCGGCAGAGGGGGAATACTTCATTAAATAAGATACCACATTTCTAATTTCTTTTTCTACTACAAAAGCGCCTTGAGCCCTAATGGGTTTGGAGGCTCCAACAGGTGAAAATAACATATCTCCATTTCCTAATAATTTTTCTGCACCGTTAACATCCAATATAGTCCTTGAATCAACCTGGGTAGAAACCGCAAAGGCAATTCTGGAAGGGAAATTTACCTTTATCGAACCGGTAATAATATCTACAGAGGGACGTTGAGTAGCTATGATTAAATGAATGCCAGTTGCCCTGGTCATCTGAGCCAATCTACATAATGATTCCTCTGCTTTTACCGGAGAGGTTAACATCAAATCAGCTAATTCATCGATTACTATTATAATATAGGGTAAGGATTCAGTATCATTATTAATATTTCTAACATATTCGTTATAACCGTCTAAATTCCTGACTCCTGCTTCCGCAAATATTTTAAATCTTTTTTCCATTTCGGAAATCGCCCAGTTTAACACCTTAATGGCCTGACTGGTATCAGTTACAATAGGGATTAATAAATGTGGAATGCCATTGTAAACATTTAGCTCTACTCTCTTTGGGTCAATCATAATAAATTTTACTGTTTCCGGGTTAAGTTTATAAAGAATACTCAATATTATATTATTAATACATACACTTTTCCCTGATCCGGTTGCCCCGGCAATTAGTAAATGAGGAAGTTCAGTTAAGTCTGCGATTATGGGTTTGCCTCCAATATCTATTCCTAAGGCTATGGGTATTTTATATTTTCCATTTTGAAATTCACTACTTTGTAATATTTCTTTTAAATAAACATTTATTCTTTTACGGTTAGGGACTTCGATTCCTACAGCATTTTTACCGGGTATTGGTGCTTCTATTCTGACTGAGGCTACCGCAAACGATAAAGCGATATCATTGCTTAAATTAGTTATCTTAGATATTTTAACCCCCGGTGCAGGATGAATTTCATATCGGGTAACAGTTGGTCCGTGGATAACCCCAACGACTTTTGCATCGATTCCAAAATTATTGAAGGTTTTTTCGAGTGTTTTTACATTTTCCTCAATATTTAATTTGATATCTGTCTTATCTTCAGCGTACGAGTCAGATAGTAGTGACAGGGGTGGAACTTGATATATGTCTACCTTGGGTTCCTGATTGGATTCTTTATAATCTCTATCTAACATTTTCTCTTCTTCTAATTTCTTTTCTTTTTTCCTTGTTCTTTTTATCTTAAATATTCTTTTAGGCATTTCATCTTCTTCGTATTCTTTATAATCGGGTTCCTCTTTGTGCCTTGAAATTTTAGATATTTTTGTTGCCATATTTTTTAAAATATTATAAATATTATTGAATATTTTCTTTATTTTATTTCCCAGGTTGCTAAATATATAAAAATAGGATATTTCAGTTATAAATAGGGCGGATAGCAAACTAAGAGATATCAGAACAAGATAAGCACCTTTTATTCCAAAGTAAAGATATAAAGAATTGGCAAAATAATAACCTAATAAACCGCCGCCGGCTCCTTTCATTGCCAATGGATAGGGATTATCAATTAATAGTAATTTAAGATGGATAAATACAAGAAATATAATAAATAAAAAACTAATACCGAAAAGTTTATGATAAGGATTGGGTGGTTTATAATTAAAAAAAATTAAAAGTCCCAAGAATAATAACAAGACGGGGAAGATATAGGCACCGAGACCAATATTGCGAGTTGCTGTTTGAACAGTTATTTTTCCGACTATCCCCATTTTGTCAGTGAAGATAAAAGCGAAAATATATAACAAGGAAAATGCAATAAGAATTATACTTATGGTTTCATTTTTAGTGTTTTTTTTCTTTATTTTCAATTTATTAAAATCCTCTCGATAAAGACATCCAAATTGTTAAACCAGATACCATCCAAAGATAATATGAAAAAAAGTATATTTTTTGTTTTTTTAATAATCCTATAAATATTTTCATAGCCCCATAGCTTGATATAGCCGCTACAAACCCGGATAATATCATAATATTTAAATTTATATTTAAAGAAGATATCTCTCTAATTTTAAAAATTGAAGCACCTAAAATGATCGGTACAGATAGTATAAAGGAATATTTTGCCGCAAATTCTCGATCTAAGTTTCTAGATAATCCGACGACAACGGTTAAACCGGACCTCGATATCCCCGGAAAAATAGCGAGGGCCTGAGCTATCCCTATAATAATAGCATCTTTGTAAGTAATTTTCGAAATATTTTTATTACCTTTTGAATATTTTTTATTTCCAACCCAAAGTAAGGCTCCCGTAATAATTAACATAAAGGCAGTTATTATAGGCTTAGCAAAAAGTATTTCAAAATAAGAGCTAAAAGTATATCCGATAATTGCTGCCGGCATGGTACTGATTACTAAAAACCAGGCAAGTTTTGATGATGAATTATTTTTAAAAATATTTAATATATTTTCTCCCCGAGATAGTTTATAAATACTGTCAAAAAAAGAAATTACTAATTCTTTAAGATCTTTTCTAAAGAGTACTATTACGGCGATAATTGTTCCAAAATGCAAAAATGCCTCAAATGCCGCACCCGGCAATTTTAGCTGCAAGAAATATTTTGCTATTACTAAATGCCCGGAACTGCTTACCGGAAAAAATTCAGTCAACCCTTGTATTAGCCCTAATAATATTAATGACATATATTCCTCTAATTTTGGGAAAGCTCATCGATTACCATCAAACTAATGTTATTAGCGTGGTCTCCAACTCTTTCTAAATTACTTATTATATCTAAAAAGATAACACCGGATTCCGGATAACAAATGCCTTGGTTTAGCCTATTTATGTGATTATTACGGAGTCCTTTTTCTATATTATCAATTTCATCTTCTTTTAAAGCTACCTCTCGAGCTAACTCTATATCTCTATTTTTTAATGCTAAAATCGTTTTATTTAAGGAAAATTGGACTTTAGAAAACATAGATTTTAGTTCATCTAAAGCTTTTTCACTAAAAGGCAGCTTTTCATTTATTTTTTCTTCGGCAAGTTCAGCTAAATTTTCAGCATGATCCCCTACTCTTTCTATATCATTAACTATATTCATTAAATCGGTTAATCTTTTTGATTGTTTAGGACTAAGAGAATTCTGGGCTATTAATACTAAATATTTGGTAATCTCCTTTTCTAAAGTATTTACTACCTCTTCTTTCAAATATACATTTTTTAAAATATTTAGGTCATTTTGAATAAAAGACATGACTACATCATTTAACATACTATCAACCATTTCACCCATTCTAACCAGTTCTTTGGTTACCTGGCTCAAAGCGAGGGATGGTGTAATTATCATATCTTTATTTAGGTAAATTGGGCCTTTCTTGATGACAATCTCTTCTCCTGGTAAAAGTTTAACTATAAATTTAACAAACAAAGAAAGAAATGGAAGTAATATTGCTGCATTAATTATATTAAATAAAGTATGAGCATTGGCGATTTGCCTTGGGATACTTGATGAGGTCAATGATACCAGGTATGAGAATTTATTTATAAAGAATAGAAATAGAACAACTCCTCCGATATTAAAAAATAGATGAGAAAGAGCGACTCTTTTCCCGGTTATAGAACTACCTATGCTGGCAATTACTGCAGTAAAACAAGTTCCTATATTGCTTCCCAAAATAAGTGGGATTGCTGCTTCTATACCGATTATACCTTGAATAGACATGGCAATTACAATGGCAGTAGTAGCACTACTGCTTTGAATTATGGCGGTAAAGATTGCAGCAACCGCAATGCCCAATAAAGGATTGTGAGAAATATTCATTAATAAATCTAAGAATGGAGTATAATTTCTTAGCGGCCTCACAGCTTGAGACATGGTATATAAACCCAAAAATAATATACCAAAACCGAGTAAAATTTGCCCAAAATATTTATAACTTTTCCTTTTAGCTAAAAAATTAATGATAAAACCTATGCCAATTGCCGGAAGAGCATATTGCTCTAAACGGAAAGATACAATCTGAGCGGTTACGGTGGTACCTATGTTTGCTCCAGCTATTACGCTTACAGCTTGTTTCAAATTTAATAATCCTGCGTTTACCAATCCAATAGTGATAACACTTGTAGCACTACTACTTTGAATAATGGAAGTTATTAGAGCCCCGGTTGCAACACCCATTAGTGGTTTGTTGGTTAAGAATTCCAGAATTCTCTGTATTTTATCACCAGTAGCTTTTTGTAAGCCATCACTAAGCAGCTGCATTCCGTATAAAAATAATCCCAGACCTCCCATCATACCGAAAATTAGTTCAATGGTCATTGAATACCTCCGCCTGTTTAAAGTAAATAGTAATGAGTGATAAGTAAAGAGTGATGAGTGATAAGTAACAAGTAATGAGTGATGAGTAAAGACAAGTAC
>JBAUBA010000173.1:0-4185 GCA_049676265.1 Atribacterota bacterium | reverse complement strand
CTCAAAACGGCAATCGGGAGTCGTTTCTCCTTTTAAAGCTTTCTCCTTCTCCTCAAGCAGATATTCCTTTTTAACTCCACAGGAGATATGGTCCCAGGGCAAAACCTCATCTTCTTCCCTCACTCTAGTAGCATAAAATTCCATATCAAGCCCGCAATCATTAAAGGCCTCCTGCCAGGCTTCAAAATTAAACTGTTCTCTCCAGGCATCAAATTTGCACCCCAAAGAGTGGGCTTTTTCTAATACTTCGCCTAACCTTCTATCTCCTCGGGCAAAAACTGCTTCCAGATAACTACGGTCAATATCCGGGTAACTAAAGGAAACATTCCTCCAATTTAATCTGTTTTTTAAATACCTTATTTTTTTAAATAAGGACTCTCTCTCTTCCTGGGCCTCCCATTGAAAGGGAGTATGGGGTTTGGGCACAAAAGTAGATACGCTAATATTTATATTTACCTTCCTTCCGGTTATTTCTCTTCCCAGGTGATCAACTTTACTAACCAGCCTCACTATCCCTTCCACATCTTCTTCGGTCTCGGTGGGCAAACCAACCATAAAATAAAGTTTTATCTTCCTCCACCCTCCCTCAAAAGCTGCTTTTATCGAAGAATACAGGTCCTCTTCCAGAACATTTTTATTTATCACATCCCTTAACCTTTGAGTTCCTACTTCCGGGGCGAGGGTAAGACCGGCCTTCCTTACTCTTTGGACCTGCTGAGCTAAATCAACGGAAAAAGAATCTATCCTCAAAGAAGGCAGAGAAACCCCCACGCCTTTTTCTTCAAATCGATCTACCAATTTAGTAATCAAGCTCTCTATTTCACTATAATCACTCGAACTTAAAGATGACAAGGATATCTCTTCGTATCCGGTATGGGCAAGAATTTCGTCAGCCAATCCAATTAAAGTATCGACTGATTTTTCCCTTACCGGGCGGTAAATCATACCTGCCTGACAAAAGCGGCATCCCCGGGTACACCCCCGGAAAATTTCCAGGGTAATTCTATCGTGAACTACATCTATATTGGGAACAATGGGAAAAAGAGGATATGCTGCTTTATCAAAATCAGAAATAATCTGCTTTTTAATTACTGAATGATAGGTTTCTTTTTTAGGGGCAACCGACTTAACCCTTCCGTCTTTAAAATAAGTTACCTTATAAAAAGATGGAACATAAACTCCTTCTATGTGCGCTAATTCTTCTAAAAGTTTGGCTCGGCTCTGTTTTTTTTCTTTCAATCTTTTATAAACTTCTATAATTTCACCGATAATCTCTTCCCCTTCTCCGATTACAAATAAATCGATAAAACGGTATAAGGGTTCCGGGTTAAAGGCCCCCGGCCCGCCGGCAATTACCAGGGGGTTATTTTCTTTTCTCTCTTCCGACCTTAAGGGAATCTGGCCAAGGTCGATAAGATTCAGAATATTGGAATAACATAATTCATGTTGAATAGTAAATCCAACTATATCAAAAGAATTTAAAGGCCTGTAAGTCTCTAAAGAAAAAACGGGTATCTGTCGTTCTCTCAGCAGTTTTTCCATATCCACCGCCGGCGAAAAAACTCGCTCAGCCAGAGCATCGTCTCTCTTGTTTATAATCTCATACAATATTTTAAATCCCAGATAACTCATCCCGATCTCGTATAAATCTGGGAAGGTTAAGGCTATTTTAACCGTAGATGCATCTTCTTCTTTTACTATCTCGTTAAATTCTTTGCCTGTATACCTCCCGGGTTTTTGCACCTTATCCAATAACTCTTCAAATAATATTTTTTTAATATTCAATCTCTTCTCTCCTCACTTAGTTAGCTGACTATATAAATACATATCTCCTAAATAAATAGAATTCAGGAGCCAGAAGCCAGTATTCAGAATAAAGCCGCATATCGTATTATAGCTCATAGCATATAGAATAAATTAAAATGTACAGATTCTTTATTCCCTCTCCCCTCCGAGGGAGAGGGTTAGGGTGAGGGGGTAAACGCGATACGCAATACTGCTCCGTCCTACTCGTAACTTGCACCTTGCAACCTGTAACTTATTACAGATTACTTATCGCTATTTTTCTATCCGCTCTACGCTAAACGCTATACGCTAATTCTTCACTAACGACTAAAACAATTGGCCTATTGGTGAATTGATTTCCTAATCTTTATTCTTATCTTAATTGGTCAATCGGCCAATTGTTTTACCACTTTATCTTATTCAATTCCACATTTAGCAATATCCCTATTACTAACAAATTAGATATCATAAAACTCCCCCCGTAACTTAAAAAAGGTAAAGGCAGTCCGGTAGCCGGCAACATCCCCATTGCCATTCCAATATTCACTACTATATGAAAAAATAAAAACGACACAGCACCGGTAGCCAGCAAACTTCCTAATAAATCTCTAGCCTCTAAAGCAATCTTTATTCCTCTCCATAATATTATTACATAAAGTCCTAATAAAAAGATAACCCCCAAAAAACCTAATTCTTCTCCTACTACAGAAAATATAAAATCGGTGTGTTGAGCAGGTAAAAAATTTAACTGACTTTGCAGACCACTAAAGATTCCATTCCCCAAGAAACCTCCTGAACCGATGGCAATCCTCGATTGGATAACATTATAGCCGCCCCCCAAGGGATCCAGGTTAGGATTTAAAAATAAAATTAATCTATTTTTCTGATAATCTTTTAGAAAAATCCACAAAACCGGAACAGAAGATAAGGATGCAAAAAAAGTAAAAACTAAATATTTTATCTTAACCCCTACTGCAAACAACATTATTATAAGAATAGCTAAATATACTAAAGAAGTGCCTAAATCCGGCTGCATGAACACCAATAAAATTAAAAGCCCGGTATAAGCAAATGGCAGTAAATAATAAAAAAAATTATCCAATTTTTGTTTGTTCTTAGATAAAAAATCCGCTAAAAACGCTATTAAAGCGATTTTAGCAAACTCCGAGGGCTGAAAGTCAAAAGGTCCTATAGCCAACCAGCGTCTTGCTCCATAAGTCGATCTACCGACAAATATGACCATTATCAGTAAAACAACAGTCCCAAAATAGATTAATTTAGAATATCTTTCCAAAATATGATAATCGATAAAAATTGTTATAGTCAAAAATAAAAACCCTAACAATATCCATAAGGATTGCCGCTTTACGAAGAAATAGGGATCGCTCCCCACTGTGACCGCCAAACGTGTTGAACTGTATAACACTAAAAGTCCATAAAAACAGAGAAACACTACCGCAAAAAGCAGGGTATAATCTAAATTTTCAATTAATCTATCTAATTTTTCCTTCAACTTCTATCCTCCAAAATTAGGATCCCGGCACAAAAGTGGCCCAAAAGGTAAACTTTAGTGCCAGGCACTAAAGTTTACCTTTTTATATCAAAATATTTTTCCAGCATAGCCCGGGCTATGGGAGCGGCGGCTTCTCCCCCCTCTCCTCCATTTTCCAGAAAAACGGTAATACAAACTTCTGGATTCTCATAAGGGGCAAAACCGATAAACCAGGCGTGAGTCTCCCCCTGAGGATTTTCAGCTGTTCCGGTCTTCCCGGCCACCGCTAATTCTTTAATATTTGCTCTCCAGCCCGTTCCCTTTAATATAGTCTGCCTTAATCCTTCTTTAACAATCTTAAATGTATCCGGAGAAAAATTTAGTTTTCTATAAATTTCCGGTTTTATTTCTTTTACTGTGTTACCGTCGGCAGAAATTATCTTTTTTACTAAATGCAACTTGTAAATTTCCCCATCTGCAGCAATGGCAGTAATAACATTTTGCACCTGTAAAGGGGTTAATAAAAGATAACCCTGGCCGATAGAAAGATTTATACTATCACCCGGAAACCAGATCTCTTTAACTTCCCTCTCCTTCCATTGGGCAGAAGGAATTATCCCCATGGCTTCTGCAGGCAGATCAATACCTGTTTTTTCTCCCACTCCAAGTTTTTGCATATACTTATTAAATTTTTCAATCCCCAGGTCTTTTCCTAAAGTATAAAAATAGACATTACAGGAATGGGCAATTGCATCTACTATACTCAAACTCCCGTGTCCGGTCTCGTTCCAGCAAGTAAAGACCTGCCCAGCTAATTCAAAACTACCCGAACAATAAATCTTTCTGTTTCTATTGGTAACTCCTTCTTCCAGAGCGGCTACCGCTGTGACCACTTTAAATATCGAACC
>JBAUBA010000172.1:0-6355 GCA_049676265.1 Atribacterota bacterium | reverse complement strand
TGATCAACACCGTTCCAGCTATTTTGAATCCCTATCTGATAGAGAGCCAGCTGGCGGTCTTCATCCATTTCGCTCTGCTCCGGAAGATATTTGGAGGTCTTATAATCATGTATTTCATAAGTTCTGTCTTTTACCTGGTCTATGCGATCTATAATTCCCCTTAATCTATATTCTCCATTATCATCTAAATTTATAATAACCGGACGTTCAATGCCTAAAACTTTCCCCTGGTTAAAAGGATCATACCGCTTATAATATTCTTCTATAAATTTCTTCCCTATTTCCTTATAATCCTTTGCTTTTCTTTCCTTATTGGCAATAACTATCTTATCATGATAATTCTTATCCCAATCGTCCTCATAAAAATCCAGCAGTTCACCCAAACTGTATTTCCTGAAGGGGAGGTCTTTATAAATTCTTTCCATGACCTCATGAAAGCGAGAACCTAAAAAAGCCTCGATGCCCTCTTCTTCTCTTTTAATCTTATCAATATAGTTAAACTTATATTTTAAAGGACAGCTCTTAAAGCTCTCCAGGCGAGAATGAGAATAAATAGTCATCATTTCCTCCTATTATTATCCTTAGAAAATATCTTAAAACCTCTCCATCTGAAACCTGTTCGATCTTCCGACTAAATAAATCAGCATACTTATCAGGATGAAAGGTATGAATCGGGATTATTTTCCCCGGCTTTAATTTTTTTACCACTTTTTTCAAGATATCAATCTCGGCATGCCCGTTGGTATGTAGATAGTAAAACCCCTTCCTTTACTCGCTCAGGGCCGAACTTATTTTCATGCTACTTAAAATTAAACCTATTTCTATCCTCTCCCGTTATCACTCATTGGCTTTTTAGATTTTTTAAAAATTCTTCGAGTTTTCGGGTAACCTCATTCGGTTTTTCCTCCTGAGGCATATGACCGCAAAATGGCAATAAAACCAGCTCACTTTTGGGTAAAAGATTGGTTAAGCGCAATGCTTCCTCCGGTTTAATCCAGGGGTCTTCAGCACCGTTTATCACTAAAACCGGAACCTGAATCTTACGAAAATCAGGAAGTTTACGGTTTCGGGAAGAATCCCGGAAAAGATATATCAAAGTCAGATAACTTTTCGGATTATCTATCATAGGTTTTATGATACGCTCAATGAGACCTTCATCCACTATTGTTTCATCAAAAACCGCCTGCTGCAATATTTTGGCTAATCTCTCAGGAGAACGGACCGTCCTTCGAATCACTGCATTAAGGAAGGGACGGAGAAATATATTATTGGTAATTAAACGAGGGAAAGGAAATCTGCGAGTATCAAATACCGAGGGGCTAAGCAGAAAAAGGCCTTTTATTTTTTCAGGTCGCATTGCAGCCATTCTAAGGGCTAGATTACCTCCCAGGGAATGCCCCACAATCATCAAATCACCTGCCCCGATATCATCAACGAACTCCCAAAGAAGGTTAGCCAGGTTATCATGAGAATAATTGGTTCGTCGTTGCAAAGGCGATTGTCCATGACCGGGGAGGTCGACAAGCAAAAGGCGGAAAGGGATTTTTAATTGATTCTCCATCTTTTCCCATGTCCGCAAATTTTCTCCTAAACCATGAAGAAAAAGTATGGTAAGGCTGGAATCACCTTCGATTACCCGGTATATGATCTGATTATTCTCATCAGAATCTATCTTCTCTTCCGCTTGAAATTCAAAGGGCGTCAGAATGAATAAAATAATCACCAAAAGAGTTATTATCCATAATCTTTTCTTACCATTTGGATAACTGCAGGTCAATTTGTTCACCCTGTAGGTAAAGTAAATCTTCATCATATACCTCTTATATTTCAGGATGTTTTTGCGGATTCCCTGAAGAATCATCACAGGGTAAAAAATCTGCGAAAATGGTTGAATGCAGCAGGTAATTTTGCTGATATTTTTCTGCCATTTTAAAAAGATAGTTCAACTTTTCTATGGAATCCGTCAGGTTAAAAAAATGCGTTTTTTCCTGTAAATTTGCCTTATTTTTAAAATATCCCCATAAATGTTCGATAACATTGTTTAGTGCTTTTAAAGGAATCTGTTTTTCCATATGCATTTGAATCATACGTATTAAATCGTGCTCTTCTCCGATAGAGCGATCTTTCCGATTTTTCATGGATTGTTGAATATCTCGGTAATATTGATACCCTCGACTCATTACCGAATATTTATGGTGGGACCAGAATTCTGAACCGGTTCTGGGAAGAGGGATTCGCCCTCTTTGATTTTTTTGGTTATATTTCTTACGCAGTATTTCAAATTGCGTTTCCGGTAGATCAATATAATGTACATGATTAATCTTACCCTCAATATTCTCAACTGACGGGCAAGGACTATGATGTTTAAATCCCCGCAAGGTCATTTCTTTCAATATTAGGTCGTGCCGAAGTATCAGAAATTCTAAATGCCCTGTCCATCTTCGGGTTTCAGGGTGCCTTGAATATCCTGATTTCTTTTTACTAATAATACTATATACAGCGTGAATTTCCGCATGTTCCCCCAAGAGGCTCCGGGCGGAAAGATAGCCGGGATGAATATCCCATACGCGCAATTTAACTCACCAACTTTCCTAAATAAAAATTATTTTGGGGTTAAGCCTTGCTGTAATGATCATTAAACTTCCTAAAAGCACAAATATTTTTGTGATTTTGTGATTTTCCACCAAGCAGCTTATAGGGAATACTTTTTAAGAAAATTGATACTTTTTTTATTTTTTCAACAATGATTAGCATAACTCCCTTTTAAACTTTCCGTTATTTGGAGACATAAGGATGTGTCTTTTTTTGTTTAAATCTTTATATTCGACAAAGTTGAAGGGAAGTCCTGCTTTTTTGGAAAAGTTTTTAATTAAATGAGATTTTTATGGATTCCTACTTACATCGAAATAACAGATATAGAGATTTGATTTATCGAGTCCGAACAATAGCGTTTCGGAATTTTATCCCATTATGATAAAATACTTATAGGTATAGTTTTTTTAATTTATTTTTACTTTAAAAAGGAAAGGAGGGGTGGAAATGGAAAGCCTAAGAATTTATAGTAGGCCACGATTAAAAAATCCGCGTCTGGTTATAGGTTTTTCGGGTTGGATGGATGGAGGAGATGTCTCCACCGGTACCATACAATATTTAAGATTAAAACTACAGGCCAACAGATTTGCTGAAATAGATGCCCAAAAGTTTTATCTTTTTAATTTTCCCGGAGCAATGTATGAGACGGCTCAATTTAGACCTTTTACTAAAATTCAGGATGGCCTGATAACTGATTTCCAATTCCCCCAAAATGAATTTTTCTATGATGAAAAGAACAATTTAATCCTTTTTTCTGGTAAAGAACCGAATATTAACTGGGACGAATATGCTAATTGTATCTTTAAAATAGCTGAAGAATTTGGGGTAAAAAAGATTTATTTTGTAGGAAGTGTTGCTGGACCAGCTCCCCACACCAGAGGGATAAGAATATCCTGTTCTGTGTCGGGTAAAAAACAAAAAGCAGAACTCAAAGATAGCGAAATTAGATTTAGTAATTATCAGGGTCCTTCAAGTTTTACTACTTTACTGACCAAACTTTCTCCCGAGAAAGGGATAGAAATGACTAATTTTGTTGCGGAAATACCGGTTTATATCCAGACCCGAAACCCCAAAGGGATAAAAGCAGTTACCGAGAAGTTGGTGCGGTTATTGAAAATAGATATTGATTTGACCGATTTATCGATAAAGAGTGTTCATTTTGAAAAAAGAATAGATGGATTGCTTCACAATCAACCTTTGCTTGCTGCCCAGATAAAAAAGTTAGAGGAAAATTACGACAAAGAATATTTTGAGGAAAAAGGTGGGTTTGAGGAGTGGCTTAAACAACATGGGATTGATAAATTATAGTAATCATGCGGGGAGGATGAATCCGCTTATTTTTTATAGGTGAGTTTCATTAATTTAAGAAGTTCAACATATATTATCGGAGATAAAGATAGAATGATAATAATCCAGCACTGATTTAAAGTTAACGGAACTGTTTTAAAAAAAACTTGCAAGGATGTCATTGAAATGACGATAAATTGTAAAAAACCAGAAATAAGAATAGCTATAATCAAATATAGATTAGTAAATAAACCTATTTTAAAAATAGAATATTTTTCAGAACGAGAGTTTAGTGATTGAGATAACTGAGAAAAGCTAAGAGTGGCAAAGGCCATGGTCCTGGCAATATCCAGGGAATAAAAGGCAAAACCCAGGTAAAAAGCGCATAAGGCGAGAAATCCGATAAAAATACCTTGAGAAAAGATATTAAAACCCATTTTACCGGAAAATATTCCTTTATTCGGATCACGAGGTGGTCTTCTCATAATATCTTCTTCTGTAGGATCTAAACCCAGAGCCAGGGCAGGCAATCCATCAGTGACCAAATTCACCCAGAGTATTTGAATAGGAATTAATGGACTAGGTAGCCCGATCAAAATAGCGCCAGAAATAGCAATTATTTCGCCCAGATTGCAGGAAATTAAATAATGGATAAATTTTTTAATATTTTGATAAATCTTTCTTCCTTCTTCTACAGCTGCTACGATAGAAGCAAAATTATCATCGGTTAGGATCATATCAGAAGCTTCTTTAGTTACATCTGTCCCGGCAATACCCATAGCTATTCCTATGTCCGATTCCTTTAAGGCCGGTGCATCATTAACCCCGTCCCCGGTCATCGCTACCACTTGTTTATTATTCTGCAAAGCGCTAACGATACGACGTTTATGACGTGGAGATACTCGAGCAAATATAGTGGTGTTTCTCACCGCCTCTTCTAATTCAGATTGAGACATTTTTTCTAAATCATTCCCGGTGATCAATCTATCTCCTGAACGGTAAATACCCAGTTCAGCAGCAATTGCTTTTGCGGTAAGAGAATAATCTCCGGTAATCATAATCGGATGTATGCCAGCTCTAAGACAGGTTTTTACTGATTCAATAGCCTCTTTACGAGGCGGATCAATCATAGCCATTAATCCCAGAAAGGTAAGTTCCTTTTCTGCATCTTCTATTTCTTTAATTCTATCGGAGTTCTCTATTTTTTTAATATCCACCGGTTTATAAGCTATGGCTAAAACTCGTAAGGCTTCCTGAGCTAATTCTCTATTCTGAGATAAAACCTTATTTTTTATGGATTCTCCCATCTCTTCTGTACTACCATTTTTCTGATAATATTCACAAAAGTCTAACACCTGATCGGGGGCTCCCTTGACAAAAATAATTTGATTTCCATGGGGTGTCTGATGAAGAGTAGACATTCGTTTACGATCTGAATCAAAAGGAAATTCATTCACCCGAGGATAATCTTCTTCCAGTTTTTTCTTAGCATAACCAGCTTTTGCGGCGGTTACTACCAGAGCACCCTCGGTAGGATCACCAATAATTTCCCACTGTTCACTATCATTATTCTTTTGCAATTCGGCATTATTGCAGAGGACTGCTCCTTTTAACAATAAGGATAAATCCGGATCTATTTGGGGTTGAATCTCTTGCTCGGTTTGATAAAATTTCCCCACCGGCTGATAACCTTCTCCTTCTACTTCAATATTTTTCTCCGGAAGAACTAATTTTCTTACGGTCATCTGATTCTGAGTTAAAGTCCCGGTTTTATCCGAGCAAATAACTGTCGTAGCACCTAAAGTTTCTACTGCCGGTAAACGCCGGACAATAACGTGTTTTTTTATCATTCTCTGTACTCCGAGAGCTAAAACAATCGTTACCACTGCAGGTAATCCTTCCGGAACCGCGGCTACAGCAAGAGAAATTCCGACAAGAAACATATCAAAAAATGGAATTCCGCGTAAAGAACCCAATAAAACCACAAATCCCACCACAATTAATATAATTAAACCAAGTTTTTTACCAACTTGATTTAATTTCTTTTGTAATGGAGTTTCTTCTTGTTTCTGTTCTTCTAACATCCTTGCAATCTGACCCATCTCTGTTTTCATCCCTGTAGCACTTACAATCCCTCTACCTCTTCCGGAGATAACTGCAGTCCCCATAAAAGCTAGATTATTCTGATCACCTAGAGAAACATTTTCTTTATCTATTAAGTCACTTTTCTTCTCAACCGGCACTGATTCACCGGTTAGAATAGCCTCCTGTATTTTAAGATTAGTAGCCATGGTAAGGCGAAGGTCAGCGGGTATATGGTCACCGGATTCTAGAAGAACAATATCACCTGGTACCAATTGAGTGGCTTTAATCCTGGCCTGTTTTCTATTTCTTATTACCAAAGCATTAGGTGTGGTCAGTTTCTTTAAAGCGGCCAGTGACTTCTCGGCTTTATACTCCTGAGCTACTCCTAAAG
>JBAUBA010000171.1:0-5238 GCA_049676265.1 Atribacterota bacterium | reverse complement strand
ATCCTTCTCATTGCTTTGCCCCTATGGCTTATCTGATTCTTGACCTTATCTCCTAATTCTGCAAAAGTTTTATTATATTCCGGCAGCAAAAAGATGGGGTCATAACCAAAACCACTCTTACCTTTTGGTTGAAACCCGATAATACCCTTACATTCTTCCTTAACCATATATGTTTTCCCATCCGGAAAAACAAGTACTGCAGCACAAACAAATTTTGCGTATCTTTTATTTATAGGAACATTTTCTAATAATTTAAGTACTTTATTTATGCGCTCTTCATCACTATTTCCCCATCTTGAAGAATATATCCCCGGCTTTCCCTTTAAATAATCGATTTCTAATCCCGAATCATCTGCCAAGCATATTTTACCGGTATATTTTGAAATTATCCTGGCTTTCTTAAAAGCATTTTCTTGATAGTTTTTACCATCTTCCTCTATCTTTGGAAGATGCGGAAAACCTTTCATAGTTAAAATCTTTATTTGACGACCATCTAAAATATCTTTTATTTCCTTAACTTTACCCAAATTATTCGTAGCAATAAGTATTTCTAACATATCTCTCCTAATATGTTCTTTTCTATTTCAATTATCTGTTTTATCCCTGTTTCTGCCAATTTAATTAATTCCTGTAAATTTCTTTTAGAATAAGGCTTACCTTCAGCCGTTCCTTGAATTTCTATTATCTCTCCTTTTTCAGTCATTACCATGTTTAGATCGACTTGAGCATGAGAATCTTCTTCAAAATTTAAATCTAATAACATTTCTCCGTCGACTATTCCTGCACTGATTGCCCCTACATAATCTTTTATAGAAATATCCATTATTTGTCCTTCAGCTTTTAGATAATTTAAGGCATCAAATAGAGCAACAAAAGAACCAATAATAGCTGCGGTTCTGGTTCCGCCATCGGCTTGAACTACATCACAGTCTATCCAAATAGTTCTCTCTCCTAATTCCATTAAATCTACTACGGACCTCAAAGATCTCCCTATTAATCTTTGAATTTCAGAAGACCTTCCGCTTATTTTACCTTTAACTGAATCCCTGATATTTCTAATTTGGTTTGCCCGGGGAATCATAGAGTATTCAGCTGAAATCCAACCGCTCCTTTTTCCCCTTAAAAATAAAGGAACTTTATCTTCGACCGATGCGGTACATATTATTTTAGTATCTCCCATATGCATAAGGGTAGACCCTTCTGCATATTTTACGTAATTTCTATTAATTTTTATAGGTCTTATTTCATTATGTTTTCTATTGTTTGATCTAAACATTTCCCCTCCAATATTTTAGTATATCGTATATCGTATTTCGTCAGAAAAACAAGATACAAATATTTAAATCTCCAAATTATCTAATCCCTTATTACAACATGTATCTTGGTATGTGCTACATACTATATGCAAATCTGTCTTCTGATTTCTTTTATCTTAACGATATACGATATACGATATACTTCTTTCATCTTTTCCTTGTGAGTAAATAATCAGCTATATTTCTCAATATTTCCGCTTTTTGATTGAATATTTTTAAAGAATCTTTTGCTTCCTCAACCAACTTCTCAGATTCGCTCTTTGAATCTTTCATCCCGAATATATTAGCATAATTAGGCTTTCCCGTATCCCTTTGGTCTTGCATGATATCGAGCATATCGTCAATAATTTGAAAAGCTAATCCAATATTTTCAGCATATTTAGTTAAAGCTCTAAGCTGCCTTTGGTTTGCCCCGGATAATATTGCGCCTGACCTAATAGAAAGACAAATTAAGGCGACAGTTTTTTTCATGTATAGATTAATTAAATCTGCCTTTGTGATATCTTCATTCTTTAAGCTTATGTCTTCTACCTGTCCTCCCAGCATGTTTTCAGTTCCAATATAAAAAGATGTTTCTTTTATTACTTTTAAAATAGATTGTTTTTTTACTTCTTTAACTTCCGAATTTTTAATAATTAAGTCAAATCCAGAAACTAAAAGGGCGTCCCCTGCTAATAATGCTATCGCCTCTCCAAATACCTTGTGACTGCTTGGCTTCCCCCGTCTAAAGTCGTCATTATCTATACAAGGCAAATCATCATGAATCAGTGAAAAAGTATGAATTAATTCAATTCCACAAGCTGTCTTGATTACACTTTCAGTATCTTTTTCGAACAATTCAGCTGTTGCCAATGTTAAAATCGGCCTAATTCTCTTCCCTCCTCCAAAAACACTATAGCGCATTGCTTTGTGAATAATCGAAGGTGGATTTTCTTCCGGCGGCAAATATTCATCTAAAGTCTTATCTATGATATTTTTATTATTTTCCAGATATTTATTAAAGTTCATTAATTGTATCTTCTCCTTCTTTTTCGGAAAAAGGTTTAGTTGAATAGTGCTCTTCGCCCTCAATGACTAATTGTTCTATTTTCTTTTTAGTTTTATTCAGTTTTTCCAAACATATTTTTGATATATTCATTCCTTCTTCATAGGCTTTTACTGATTCGTCTAAGCTTAATTCACCTTCCTCTAATTTGTGCACGATTTCTTCTAATTTTCTTAAATATTCTTCAAAAGGAATATCTTCTATTTTTTTCTTGTTTTTCAATTTAAAACAGCCTCCTTTTTTTCTACTTTGCTTAATATCTTACCATCACTTATGATAACTTCAATTTTTGTGCCAATTTCAATTTGTTTTAATTTTTTAATAATTTCTTTATCGGATATTTTTCTGCAGATACTATACCCTCTTTCAATTACCGCCCAAGGGCTTAATGAGTCCAGCCTTTGAGAATCTTTTTTTATCTTTTCTTCGTATAATTCTACTTGATGCTTAATCCTTGAACTTAAACGAGCGCTAAATTCATCGATATATTGGTAATATTGGTTAATTTTGTTTTCCGGTCCCTGATATTTAAGACTTCTACTTATGGAATTTAATTTTTCTGTTTTTAACTCAAAGTTTCTCTTAACTGCTCTGGTTATTTTACTTTTTAATAAACTTAGATTATTTATCAGATTATTTTTATCCGGTATAGTCATTTCAGCTGCAGCAGAAGGAGTGGGAACACGCAGGTCAGCTACAAAATCTGAAATAGTAAAATCTGTTTCGTGGCCTACTGCAGAAACTATAGGAATTTCAGAATTATAGATACTACGAGCTAATATTTCTTCATTAAAAGCCCACAATTCTTCTAATGAACCTCCACCTCGGCCAATGATAATAAAATCTAAATCTTTAAAATATTTATTTAAAAAATCTATCTTTTTAGCAATTTCCCGAGCAGCAGATGCCCCTTGTACCAGGGAGGGAACAACTAAAATTGAAAGATTAGGAAATCTTCTCAATGAAATAGTTATAACATCCCTAATTGCTGCTCCGGTAGGAGAAGTTATAACTGCAATATTTTGCGGAATGAGCGGCAATTTCTTTTTAATTTCTTCTGAAAAAAGCCCTTCATCTTTAAGCTTTACTTTTAATCTCTCAAAAGCTAAATAAAGTTCACCCTTCCCGGCTTCTATTATTTCCTTTACATACAGCTGATACTCTCCTCTTTTTTCATAAACGCTAACATCCCCTCGCACCTTAACCTTCATTCCGTCTCCGGGCATAAACCGTAAGTTAGAATTGTTGCCTCTAAACATTACACATCTAATCTGGCTTTCCTTATCTTTAAGCACAAAATACATATGCCCTGAGGAATGCAGTTTAAAATTGGATATCTCTCCCAATATCCATATATCCTGCAAATTAAAATCATTTTCAAAAAGTCTTTTTATATATTTATTAAGCTTGGAAACTGTATATATTTTTGATTCCATATAATTATTCATAAGCCTTTAGTTTATTTTCTTCATATTTTTATCATCTTTATCTATTTTCCCTAAAACTCCGTTTACAAAACTGGAAGAACTTTTTGTCCCATATTTTTTTGCTAATTCAACTGCTTCGTTAATAGATACACTTTTAGGTATATCTATTAAATATAATATTTCATAAATTGCTATTCGAAGAATATTTCTATCAATATTAGTGATTCTTTCTAAAGACCAATTTTTAGTATAATTGTTAATTGTCTTATCTATTTCAGATAAATTACTTATAGCTCCTTTAACCAATATTAGAGTAAATTCCTTAACTTCATCTGAAAATACACCATTTTTAAAGGTGTATTTCAGTGTTTCTTCTATATTAGCATTAACTAAATCAATCTGAAATAACGTTTTTAAGGCCATTTCTCGAGATAACCTTCTTCCTCCCATTATTCCTCCATAAAAAATGATTACACAGATAACACTTAGATTACACAGATGATATTCATATTACACCGATTGTCATTCCCGTATTCCTATGTCATTCCCGCGAAAGCGGGAATCCATCCTTGCCGATTTATATGTTAAAACAAATGTTAATTTAGAAAACTTTTACGAATAAATTTGAGGCAACTAAATCTTTTCTGCTTTGTGTTTTCTTGGGGAACTGAATCCCTTGAACATGTATGTCTATTTCATTAATATCTATATTTAATTTTTTCATTAGATTTTCTTTAACTCTACTCTGAATATCCCAGGCTATATCAGGTATCCTTACACCATACTTTATAATAATATATAAATTTATGAACGGTTTATTATCTTTTATCTCTACTTTTATAGAACGGACAGCTTCTTCTGTTTCATTTTCGTTCGTATCTCCCTTTAACATATCGGTTATCTCTTTTATGATCGACTTTCTATTTCCGACCACACCTTTAACGTCAGCTAAATTTAAACTAACTATACTCCTGATAGTTTCCTTGGTAATATTTATTTCTCCCAAATCAGTTTTAACAGTCTGCATATTATTCACTCCTATTTAGTATTGGGTATCGCGTATCGCGTATTGCGTTAAAGCTTTTTGATTAAATTTGAAGTCATCCTACAAATATGATCTAATTTTCCTGTTAATTCTATTTCTTTTTCTTCTGTTATATATTTCAAATTTTTTGCTATAGCAATTTGAGTTTCTAATTCAGCACAACTTCCTAAGCTTATATATAGAAACTGTCTATATTCTTTATTATGATATCTCCTAAAAACCTTCTGCTATATTAGAAGGTATAGAGATTGCTGAACGTCTAATTTGAGACGTCAAGCTATATAATTCTTCTTTGGGAAACTTTTTTGTTAGTAAATAAATATCACTGACAATTTCTATACCTTTTTGCCAGATCCTTAAATCTTTAAATCTTTTTATACCTTCTTCCATTTTCCCCTGGTTTTT
>JBAUBA010000170.1:0-1794 GCA_049676265.1 Atribacterota bacterium | reverse complement strand
CAGGAACCAGTCCTCCTTATCTACTTCCCCAGAAATGGTGCTCAAGGTGGTGTCGTAAATCCGCCGTAGATACTCAAATCCCCATTCATTACTTCCTTTATCAAGCAATATATACAAGCTAAATTTACAAAACTCCCAAAAATATTTTAAAATATTTTCTCAAAAAAGAAGGATTTTTAATATTTATGTCGTATGTAGTATATACAATAAAATAAAAAAATGAAGAGAAATTTGAAAATAGTATAAATTATCACTAAAGTTGATAAAGGCAAATCACCCGAAAGGTTGAGACGCAAAGCAATGGGTCTAAGGTACGTAAAGTGCTAAGACAGCCAGGTTACCGGCTTTTTTTTATTTTGAAAATAGAATAAAAAAACATTGAATAAAAAGAGACGAAATGTCTAAATAATACTTCAAAAACTGATAAAGGCAAACTATTCGAAAGGATAGGACGCAAAGTCATGGGTCTAAAGCACTTTATGTGCCAAGATTGCCAGACTGCCGGCTTTTTTTGTTTTTCCTCCGAAGTTTCACTTGTAAAGTCGGTTAAAGGAGGTGAGATGGATAGAACAAATCATCTGGTATGTGTAACTTGAAAATGTTCAAAAATCTGAAATTTTAGGAGGAAAGTAGAAATGAAAAAGTATTTAATATTAGTGTTAATAGTATTACTTATTGGTGCATTGAGTGTTGGAGTACTGGCCGGTAAAACTGGCCAAGCGGGTAAGTCAAACATAGCGCATCTATATCTCCACGAGAAAGATGCTGATTGGGAAATTGTACCAGAACCAGAAGGTGCGTGGGGAAAGATGAAATACAATATGTTAGGCGATGAATTCGATTTTGTTTTCAACGGACACGGTTTGGAGATAGGTTTAGAGTATACTCTTATTTACTATCCTGACCCCTGGCCAGGTACTGGTCTTATCTGTTTGGGAAACGGGATTGTAAATGAGGAAGGTAATATACATATTGCGGAATCGGTAGACACCGGTGATCTTCCTATTGTTAATGATGAAAATCCAGGTGCAAAGATTTGGTTGGTCCTGTCCGCTGACGTAAGCTGCGATAATAATATGATTGGCTGGAACCCCACAGAGTATCTTTTCGAGTATGACCTGATTACCTTTGATGACACAGACGCCTAATAGCAGCTGCTTGAGTCGAACAAGAAACATAAAAAACTGACCTCTGAGCTAATATTTAGAGGTCAGTTTTTATATGGTATATAAAACATGATAATGTTTAAATATTTTATTAAATAAACACATCCTATTTTCTTGCTGTATCATTTTAAAAGAGGATTTTAGTATATTTTTACAATAATTTTAATTCGGGAACATGTTATTCAACATCAGAATACAAAAGACCTTCTTCAGTAATCCTATCGCAATATCGCTCTTAGTATTGAGCTATTTATCGAATCAATCATTTCACTTCACTTTCTTTAGCTGAGATTGGTCACCTTTTAAAGATAAAGTTTTTATCAAAGAAAACTGCTTCCAGTAGGTTTGGCACAAGCAGACTTTAGTATGCTTAGACTTCTGCATTGAATTATATATTGTTAAATGATAAAATAAAAATTAATTACCTTAAAACATTAGTTTTCAGATTTAATTTTATCGCAGGATATCTTTTCAATTAGTATTTAAAATCTTATTTATGGATTTTTAAAAATATTCTTTAAGAGGAGATAAATTGTGGAAAATATTATATCTTTATATGAAAAATTAGGATTATTTTATTTCGGAAAAGAAGTTGATCCAAAAACACTTGAAACAACCGATAACCTTC
>JBAUBA010000169.1:0-1662 GCA_049676265.1 Atribacterota bacterium | reverse complement strand
CAGGCTAAGAGGATGAGTTGTAAGATCATTCACTAAAGTTATACTTCCATTTCCTAAAATATCAATTGTACCGAAAGCTGCAATGGTTGCATTTTCAAGTATTAAATCAGTTTTAATAATGACATTTCCATCTATGTAATGTATGCCGCTTAAATATTTTGGGTCATTAAAAATAACCGTGTTATCGCCAGGTATAGTAGGGTCTGCATCATAGTAAAAACCGCCATCAACTTCTCTTTCGGCCAAATCTTGAAAATAAGGCCAGTCAATATGAGGAAATTCTTCAGGCGGTACATCACCATCACCATAATCATTCGTTCCGGTTGCGGTAGCTTCTCCATTCTCCAGGTTAAAAACATCAGGACTGGTAACAATTAGATCTCCATTGGCATGAATGTTACCACTAACAGATATACCACCATTAAATCTCATATCATCGTCTGTAAAAATAGCCTTGTCATAAGTTAGACCAGGGACAGGAGTTATTCCCTTTTTTAACTTTACTTCAACTACACGATCTTGCACATATTTGCCTCCTCCTTCTATTGTTCCGGTTGAGATAAGGGTCTTTATTTCTTCAGGATATTCAGGTGTACCAGGAACAGCAAATTGAACTTCTACATCATAATATTCTGTAGTAGTACCTTGATGAAGGTCACCTACAAAATCCATACCATCGGGATTATCTTCGGATGAATTTAAATACCAAATCGATTTTTCAATCCCCCCGTCTGCTTGATATAATGCTTTTGTAGTATCTCTCTGCATAGAAGATAGTTTAATGTCATTGCCGGTCATTGCCATTAAAGCCACTACAAAAGTCAACATTAGAAAAGTAAATATCAAGACAGATAAGAGAGCTGCACCTTTTTGATTTGACAATAAATTTTTTAATCTATTGTATTTTATTTTATTATTCGTTTTTTTCATATTTATCAACTCCTTTAATTGACTTATTTATTAACTTTCTACTTTACAAATTTACCGATGTTGTGTTTTTATAGGCAGATTAGTCTTTAATTTTTGATAAAATTAAAGTTTTTATGAATGGAGCTTCGACTGTTTTTCAAAGCAATTTTTTGAATAGGTTTCTGTGTAAATTTTTCAAGTTTTGGAATGTTTTTTGAATGATTTTTTAAAGGCAGTTTTTTGGTAGGTAGATGATAAGGTTTTTTGAGTGATTCTTTGCTTAATAAATGTAAGGATAAGAAAAATGGGGAATAATAGGTAAAATAAAAAACTGCCACTCTTTATTTAGTTAAAAAGTCGGCAGTCTGGCGGTCTTGTCACTAAAAGTGATTTAGACCCATAACTTTGCGGCCTATCCTTTAGGATAGTTTACCTTTCTCAACTTTTCTGAAGTATAATTCGATACTTCACCTCTAATTGACAAAGTTAAAACTAGTAACATTAGGATAGAATATTATATTTTGCGAAATAATTCACATAATTAGGGAAAATTTTTTATTATATATATTATATATAAAATTAGAATTTTGTCAAGTATTTATCGTTCTAAAGTTATTGTCTCTGTGCCCAAACTCTCTTGGCACAACGTTTTGAACAATATACATGGTCTAATCTTACCGGAATAAAAATTTTAGGGCAGTCCTCGGCGATACATCTTCTTACGGAAATATGTTTAATCCAAGTCCAGTAGAC
>JBAUBA010000168.1:0-5516 GCA_049676265.1 Atribacterota bacterium | reverse complement strand
GTCAATATCTTTGCCTATGTAGAAGGAGATAAGGTTTACACCGAAAGTTATTTTAATGATGGCAAGAAATGCATAGATTCAAAGATTGAAGCATTTGATAACCAGGGGAATAAATTATTGGAAGGTCTAACTGATGAGGAAGGGACGTTTTCTTTTGAGGTTCCTGCAGAAGACGTAATAGATGGGGATTTAAAGTTAGTTCTTACTGCCAGCATGGGACATCGGGCAGAATATATTATTCGAGCCGATGAATTAGGAGACATTAAGGGCTTAATTGAAGAAAACATTGAAGAATCCGTATCTGCAGTTTCTCCCGAAAGTTCTTCGGTTGACTTGAAAGAAATTCAATCAATAATTGAAGAAACTCTGGATGAAAAGTTAAAGCCAATCATGAGCGAAGTGAGAGAGATTAAGAAGTCTCAAGAGGATAGAATTTCGCCTACCGAGATAATCGGAGGCATAGGTTACATAATTGGTATTTTTGGAATTGTCGCTTATTTTTTAAGCCGTAAAAAATAATTTAAAATTTTATTTTCAGGTGGTTAATTTGATTAAAGAAAAATTTTCAGAAGGAGATTCCTTTTTTCATAGGCTCGATCCACGGGTAAAGATTATCGTGGCTTTATTCTTTTCAGTAATTGTTGCTGTTACCGATAAATATACCTCATTGTCAGGTGCTTTATTATTTGCTGTGGGGGCAGTGGCTGTCGCCCGCTTAAAGACTAAAGAAATAATTTCCCGTCTATTAGTAGTGAACAGTTTTATCTTTTTATTATGGTTAATGCTCCCCCTTACCTTTCCCGGTAAAAATATTTACACTTTAGGCTCATTAAATATTTCTCGGGAAGGAATCAAATATGCCCTCTTAATTACCATAAAATCTAATTCTATTATTTTAGCTGGAATCGCTCTTCTTTCCACCTCTTCAATATTTAATCTGGTTCACGCCTTGCGTCATTTACATCTTTCTGATAAACTAACTCAGTTGTTTTTCTTTACTTATCGTTATACCCAAACTATTCACTCTGAATATATCAGACTAAATAATGCTTTAAAAATAAGAGGTTTTAAAGCCCGGACTAATTTCCACACTTACAGAACTTATGCTTATTTAGTGGGAATGATGTTGGTTCGGAGTTATGACCGCTCCAAAAGAGTTTATAATGCTATGCTTTGCCGGGGGTTCAAGGGAAAATTATGGACTTTAAATCATTTTGTTTTTAAAAAATCGGATTTTGTAGCGGGGGCTGTGATGATTAGTTGTATTATGGGATTGGTGTTATTACCGTGAAAGAAAAAAAGAACGAAGCTGTAATCAAAATTACCGACCTTTCCTTTGCTTATCCCTCCCGGGATTATGTATTTAAAAAGTTCAATTTTAATTTTTCCAAAGGAGAAAGGATAGGTTTGGTTGGGCCCAATGGAAGTGGAAAGACCACTCTTTTCCATCTTATTATGGGACTTCTACATCCATCAGAAGGAAAGATTGAGATTTTTGGAAAAGAGAGAGCAGTAGAGAATGATTTTATTGAAATTAGAGAAAGAATTGGCCTTCTTTTTCAGGATCCGGATGATCAATTATTCAGTCCTACTGTTGCCGAAGATATTGCTTTCGGACCTCTAAACTTAAGAAAAAATCATCAGGAAACTAAAAAAATCTTGAAAGAAACTTTAGAGACCCTCGGGTTAGCTGGCTTTGAAGATAGGATTACTTATAATCTTTCTTATGGTGAGAAAAGGTTAGTTTCTCTGGCTACGGTATGGGCAATGCAGCCGGAAATTTTATTGCTTGATGAACCTACAATCTGGCTTGATGATAAAACTATCGAAAAGATAGTCCAAATTTTAAATAGCCATCCTTATTTATCCTATATAATTATCTCTCATGATAAAAAATTTTTAAAAGAAACCACTAATTGTACTTACCTGATGGATAATGGAAAGATAAAGAAAAAATAATTTTTTTATCATCTCTCATCTAGAGTAATTTTTATTTTTATTTTTAAAAATCTTTGTTATAATGAAGCTACAATGTTTCTTTGCGAGATACGATTCACGAGATACGAGATACAAAGTGGGGGATAAAAAAATGAAAATTGGAATCGTGGGGATGCCTTTAACAGGGAAGACCACTCTGTTTAATCTTTTAACCGGCCAACACAAGGAGACTTCTGCCTACTCCTCAAAGGGTACTAAAAATGTAGGAATAGCCACTGTTTATGACCAGAGAATAGATTATTTAAGTTCCCTCTACCATCCCAAAAAAACCACTTATGCTAATATTGAATTTGTGGACATCGGTGGAGTTTCTCCGGAGTTACCAGCAAAAGAGAAGGCAGAGATATTCAGTCTTATCCAGGATGCTGAGGCCTTGCTGTTTGTAATCAGATTATTTGAAGACCCGGCGGTTACTGGTGAGACAGATCCTATTGTTCAGATAGAAAATTTAAAATGTGAACTTTTACTCAGGGATTTAGAGGTAGTAGAAAATCGGACAGAACGATTAAAAAAATCTAAAAAGAAATTGACTCATGAGGAATTAGTGGAAATGGAGATTTTAGAGAAATGTAACCAGGGACTGAGTGATGACTTCTTTCTTTCCAACCTTGAATTCTCTGAAGATGAAGTAAAAAAAATAAGTGGTTTCAGTTTTTATACCCTAAAGCCGATTATTATCGCCTTAAATCTTAGTGAAGAACAATTTAAAACGAAATCATATACCCAAAAAGATAAATTAGACCAGGTTATTCAAGATAGTAATATGGCCAGTTTAAATATCTGTGGCAAGACGGAAATGGAAATAAGTGAGCTGGAACCGGATGAGAGACAAATATTTTTAGAAGATTTAGGATTAAAAGAATCAGGAATTGAAAGATTATCACGGGTATGTTATAAGCACCTGGGATTAATATCTTTTTTTACTGTGGGCGAAGATGAAGTTAAAGCCTGGACTATTAAGAAAGGTACCATTGCTAAAAAAGCTGCAGGGAAAGTGCATTCCGATATAGAAAGAGGTTTTATCCGGGCAGAGATAGCCAGGTATGAGGATTTGGTTGCCCTTGATTCCATACATGTGGTAAAAGAAAAAGGGCTGCTAAAGATTGAAGGTAAAGATGCCGTAATCGGAGATGGGGATATTATTAATTTTCGATTTAATGTTTGAAGAATAAAAGGGGGCAGTTCTATTTTTTTCTAGTCATTATTTTTAAAAAATGAAAAAAATAGAACTGCCCCCTTTTATTCGCTATCCTCAATTTTTCTTAACGCAATACGCAATACGAATAAATAGTTGACAAAAATATTTTTTTATATTATAATCACTACTAAAGTAATAGTAATAGTAGTAATTAAGTGAGGTGAATTTTATGAGACTCTCTACTAGAGCAAGATACGGTACAAGGTTAATGTTAGAATTAGCCTTAAATTTTAGTAAAGGGACTATCTTTTTAAAGGATATTGCCGAAAAGGAAGAGATTTCCGAAAAATATTTAAGTCACCTGGTTATCCCCCTTAAGGCAAGCGGGCTGATAAGCTCTTCCCGGGGAGCACATGGAGGATATCGGCTAGCCAAATCTCCTTCCCAAATAACTCTCAAAGAGATAGTGCAAACTTTGGAAGGGGGTATAAGTTTTGTGGAATGCGTTAAAAATCCTTCTGTTTGTCCCAGAGTTTCCAAATGTGCGACTCGAGGTATATGGGAGAAATTAGATAAAAAAATTTCCGACGAACTTAACTCAGTTACTTTAGAGGACTTAATGAACTCGCAAAAGGAAATAAACTAATTATTGCTATAGTATTTTACGAATATTAAATAAGCAAAAGAGGTGAAATTTTTATGAAAGTGTTGATTATAGTTTTTGTAATATTATTTATGTTTCCAGTTCTTGCATTTGCAGACACAGAGGGCTGTGGACTTATAGGGGGGTGGAATCAAATGATGAATTTTGGATATGGAGGAGGAATATTTATGATGTTCATATTTGCAATTGTTATTGGATTAATAATTTATTTTATTATCTCTAATACAAAATCTAATAGGTATACTGGAGGGGATAGCGAAACTTCCTTAGATATTGCCAAAGAACGATTTGCAAAGGGGGAAATTACCGAAGAAGAATTCGAAAAAATGAAAAAAGCTTTAAAAAGGTAGCTAATTTCTTATACTGGATATAAAATAGTTATAAAAAATTACGAAATAAAAAGATATTTAGGAGAAAATTATGAACCTCTTGTCAGCTATCGGCAGTACGCCACTTGTTGAGTTAAATAATCTAAATGGAAATTCAAAGATAAGAATTTTTGGCAAGCTTGAAGGAAGTAATCCTGGCGGTTCAATCAAAGATCGTCCTGCCTATTATATGCTTAAAAAAGCAGAGGAGTCAGGAGAACTTATCAGTGGAAAAACAATACTTGAACCGACTTCGGGCAACACTGGAATTGCTCTGGCAATGATAGGAGTAGCTAAGGGATATAAAGTTAAACTTTGTATGCCTGAATGTGTGAGTTTGGAAAGGCGTAGTATTATTGAGGCATTTGGTGCTGAAGTTGTACTCACTCCTGCAAATGAAACTACAGATGGTGCTATTAGAAAAGCTCATCAGCTCATTACCGAAGAGCCTGATAAATATTATATGCCCAATCAATTCGAAAATGAGAATAATGTTCTTGCTCATTATGAGACCACGGGGCCAGAAATATTTTCGCAAACTAAGGGAGAAATAGATGTATTTGTAGCCGGTATGGGGACCGGAGGAACTCTAATGGGGACGGGTAAATATCTCAAGGAAAAGAAGCCGCAAATTAAAGTTGTAGGAGTTGAACCAACGGTAGGAAATAAAATACAGGGGCTTAAAAATATGCAAGAGTCAATTGTCCCCAAGATATACCATTCAGAAAAATTAGATGAGAAAATTACCGTTGAGGATGACCCAGCTTACGAGGTAACCAGATTACTTGCCACTAAAGAAGGTATTTTTGTAGGCATGTCCAGTGGTGCAGTAATTGTAGGAGCCTTGCGCATGGCCAAAAAGATGGATTCTGGAATCATCGTAGTAATTTTACCTGATCGGGGAGATAGATATTTAAGCACTAACTTATTCAGGTCAATATGTGGAAAATGTCCCCCTTAAAGAGTTGTGCATAAGAATAAAAAGTAAAAATTTAACTATCTATGAGGCAAGAACATGTTTTTGGAAAAGACTAAAAAAATTGAGCTTAAGATTTCTGGAATGACTTGTGCAATGTGTGCTACAACAATTGAGAAGTCATTGATAAATCTGAATGGTGTCATCAATGCGCAAGTGAATCTTGGAAACGAGAGTGTTGCAGTAGAATATGACTTTTTAAAGCTAAAGTTTACTGATTTAGGCAAAGCCATAAAGGGCACAGGTTACCAAATAATAAACGAAAAAGTCGTTCTAAAAATTGGAGGGATGACTTGTGCTACTTGCGTAAAAACAATAGAAAATTCTCTCCTGAGATTGGATGGAACCGTAGAGGTTAATATTGATCTTGCT
>JBAUBA010000167.1:0-7811 GCA_049676265.1 Atribacterota bacterium | reverse complement strand
CGTAGTAGTTATCAATATTCCTTTCTTATCAATAATTATTTCTGTTTTATTAGACACAACTAATATAAAGAAGAAACCTAAAACCAATAAAATAGTTTGATGACTTATAATTCCCCATATTATTATAATAATTCCCACCACTAAAGAAGAATATTCCATCCATTTCTTAAGCTCTTTAGGATTATAAGTTTTAATCATTATGATCTCCTTTAAGCTAAATTAACTACCCAATTTACCAATTAGCCAATTGACCAATTAATTTAGTTAGCTAATTATCTGTGAGCCATCTATACTATATTTTTAATCTTTTCTCTTACTCTTTAAGTAGGCTTCAATAAAGTAATTTATTTCGCCATCCATAATTGCCTGTAGATTTCCACTTTCCACTTCTGTTCGATGGTCTTTCACCATCTGATAGGGGTGAAATACATAAGAACGTATCTGGCTTCCCCAGGCAATGTCTTTCTTTTTCCCTCTAACCTCTTTTAAATCTTTTTCCTTTTCTTGCTGGTAATGTTCAAACAATCTTGCTCGTAAAATATTCATTGCAGTCATTTTGTTACTGTATTGAGATCTTTCATTTTGACATTGTACTACAATATTGGTAGGTAAATGGGTTATTCTTACTGCAGAATCAGTGGTGTTAACGTGCTGACCCCCTGCTCCTGTGGCTCGATAAGTATCTATTCTTAAATCTGATTCCTTAATCTCAATCTCTATTTCTTGATCAATTTCAGGGATAACCTCCACCGAGGCAAAAGAAGTGTGTCTTCTTTTGTTGGCATCAAAGGGAGAAATTCTAACCAGACGATGTATTCCTTTTTCTGCTTTTAAATATCCGAAAGTGTGTATTCCGCTAATAGTGAAAGTAACATTCTTTATCCCGGCTTCCTCTCCAGACGAGATCTCTATTATCTTGGCAATATACTTATTTTTCTCTGCCCATCTCAGATACATCCTCAACAACATTTCGGCCCAATCCTGAGATTCTGTTCCACCGGCACCCGGTCGAATAGTAATTATGGCATTATTGGCATCATATTTACCAGCAAGCAAAACAATTAATTCTTTTTTTTCAATATCTTTTTCTAAAACCTTTGCTTTTTGATCTATCTCTTCCCAAATTTCTTTTCTGTCTTCTTCCAGATTAAGCTCCAAGAGTATTACTAATTCTTCCAAGTTATCCTTTAACTCATTAAATTCGCCTATAGTGTCTTTTAATTCCTTAACTCTTTTTGTAACTTTCTGAGCTTTTTCCTGATTAGACCAGAAAGATTCTTGGGACATTTCTTTTTCTAATTTTTTTACTTCTTCCTCTTTTGTAGATAAGTCAAAGATAAGTCCCCATTTCGTCAATTTTTTTACGAAGTTGCTCCAACTTATTTTGTAATTCTTCTATCATTATATCCACCTTTCTTTCTATTTCCTACTTCCTTTGATTTTCGTTTTACAACCCTGGTAATATTATTCTCACTTTTACCTAAAATAAAATTAGATTACTTCGCCTTTAAAATTCTAATAAATAATTTAATTTGTAATTCTTCTATTAAGCAAAATAATCGTAAAAAGATTTTTATCTAATTGTATTATACATTTTTTCCACAACAATGTTTATACTTTAATCCACTACCACAGGGGCAAGGGTCATTTCTCCCTATCTTTTTCTTCTTTTGCCCTTCCTCCTCTCCTAATCCTTCCCTTTTAACAAAAGGTGATTTTTTTGTTTGATTGCTACCTATGGGAGCAGGTGTTTCTCTTCTTACCTGGCGAACCCCCTGAGACTCTTCTTTTTTAAGCCTGACTTTACAAATAAATTTTACTACTTCTTCTTTCATACCGTTGATCATTTCTTGAAACATATTGTGGGCTTCAAAATGATATTCCATTAAAGGGTCTTTCTGTCCATAAGCTCTTAAACCTATACCCTGTTTTAATTCATCTAAACGTCGTAGATTGTCTTTCCATTCCCGATCTACCACCCGAAGAACAATCATCGTTTCAATCTGTCTCATCAAAGGCGGTGTAAATTCTTTTTCCCGTAATTCATATATCTCAAAAACTTTTTCTGTTAAAATGTCCTGTAATTTTGGGATAGATAGCTTTGGAATTTCTTCCTCGGGAATAACCAGTGAAATAGAGAAAATTTGGTTAATATGATCTTTAAGCCCTGACCAATCCCATTCTTCAGGATAAATTTCTTTATTGGTATAACTCTTCAAGATATCCTCTATAGTGTCTTTTACCATTTCTAAAACATGTTCTTTAACATCTTTACTCTCTAATACCATCCTCCGTTGTTCATAGATTACCTTCCTCTGGTATTCCATTTCATTATCAAAATCTAAAAGCTGTTTTCTTATCTCAAAATTTCTTCCCTCTACTTTTTTCTGAGCACTCTCTATCGATTTGCTAACCAAAGGATGTTCAATAGGAATATCTTCCTCCATACCTAACTTTTCCATAATTCCAGAAATCCGATCAGATCCAAAGAGCCGCATGAGATCATCTTCTAAAGAAAGAAAGAAGCGGGATGAACCGGGGTCACCCTGTCTTCCCGATCTACCTCTTAACTGGTTATCTATACGCCTGCTTTCATGTCTTTCCGTTCCAACTACATGCAAACCCCCTAATTTAGCTATCCCTTCACCCAGGACAATATCAGTTCCTCGTCCAGCCATATTAGTCGAAATAGTTACATTTTTACCCTGGCCTGCTTGAGTTATTATCTCTGCTTCTCTCTCGTGATTTTTTGCATTTAAGACATTGTGTCCAACATTCTCTTTCTTTAACAATCTACTCAGTGTTTCTGATTTATCGATTGATACCGTCCCAACCAATACAGGCCTTCCCATCTTATGAACTTCAACTATCTCTTTAATAACTGCTTTAAACTTTTCTTTTTCAGTCCTATAAATAACATCTGCATAATTATACCTAATTAATTCTTTATTAGGAGGAATAACCACTACCGGGAGGTTATAGATATGGATAAATTCTTCTTCTTCAGTCTTGGCAGTACCAGTCATACCACTAAGTTTTTTGTATAATCTAAAATAATTCTGGAAAGTTATAGTAGCCAAAGTCTGATTTTCGCGAGCAATTACTACCCCTTCTTTTGCTTCGATAGCCTGATGAAGACCATCACTGTATCGTCTCCCAAACATTAATCTCCCGGTAAATTCATCTACAATAATCACTTCCCCATCTTTTACTATATAATCAACATCTTTTTTAAACAATCTTTGTGCTTTTAGGGCTTGGATAATATGATGTTGGACACTCATATTTTTCTCATCATATAGATTCTTTATCTGCAGCAATCCTTCGATGCGGGTAACTCCTTCTTCGGTTATAGTAATTGTCTTCTCTTTTTCATATACTTTGTAATCTACCTCTTCCTGTAAGCGGGTAGCAATTCTATTTACTTGCTGGTATATTTTAGTCGATTCATCGGTAGGACCGGAAATAATTAAAGGAGTCCTGGCTTCATCAATTAAAATGCTGTCCACTTCGTCAACAATAGCAAAATCATAGCCCCTCTGAACTACATCTTCCAAACGAATTGCCATATTATCTCTTAAATAATCAAAACCAAATTCGTTGTTAGTCCCGTAGGTTATATCTGCTTTATAGGCTTTTTTTCGCTCACTGATTGCCATATCATGCTGAATTAAGCCTACTTCTAATCCTAAAAACTCGTAAATTTCTCCCATCCAATACCTATCTCGTTTAGCCAGGTAATCATTTACGGTAACAACGTGCACGCTGTTACCGCCTAAAGCATTTAAGTATGCCGGCATAGTAGCCACTAAAGTTTTACCTTCTCCGGTAGCCATCTCGACTATTTTACCCTGGTGTAAAACAATTCCCCCTATAAGCTGAACATCGAAAGGTCTCATTCCGGTAACTCGTTTAGCTGCTTCTCGAACAACTGCGAAAACTTCAGGGAGAATATCATCCAGAGTTTCCCCATTGTTTAGTCTCTTTCTAAATTTAGGGGTTTTGTTTTTTAATTCCCCATCATTTAATTTTGAAATATCTGTTTCATAGCTATTTATCTTTTCTACAATAGGCTGCAACCTTTTTAATTCCTTTTCATTAAGGTCACCAAATATCTTTTTTGTCCAATCAAACATAATGATCTTTTCCTTTTCATTCTACTATTTGAAATTTTGTTTCTATGCTACAAATTATTAGCCTAGGATTGTTATTAGTTAGTTGGTTCAATCCTAATACAAATATTTATTCTATCCACTAATCTTCTAGATGCAGTAAGCAATACGCTCTTATTTCTGTTTCTGTGTTTTCTTTTTACGCGATACGAGATGTTAAATTAAAATTGTTTCGCTAGTTCATTCCTCGCAGTGATATTTCTTTTTTTTAATTATATCTTTTATTTTCTTAACTAAGTAACCACCAAGTAATGTAATGTGTAACATGTGAAAAGTAACCTGTAATAAATACCCGTTTTTATAATTTAGGAAATTTAATCTTATTACTCATCACATATTACTTGTTACTGTATTTTATCGAGATACGATTCACGAGATACGAGATACGGATTAGACTTCTGGATTCAACTCTTTATCTTCTAAATTCTGATTCCTGATTTCTGAATTCTGTTTTTTCACCATTGCATTTTGAATTAAGCTAAACACCCCATAAAACAATAAAAAATCTCCTACACTTATCACTGAAGGGTCAGGGAAAGGGGGAGACAAGGGTATAACATCGGCTAAAAATTTAAATAAGGTTTTTTCAGTTATCAGAGTATTTGTAACATGACTACCTTCTTTCAATATTAGAGCAATATCATTTAATCCTGCTTTATATAGACTGCCCAACAATATCGGCATACGGCCGCCATTAGCTACGATAACCATAAAATTAAAGGCTATTCCCAGGGCGATAATTTTCATTCCTTTTAATTTTCCATTATACCAGACTGCTATTAGAAGAACAACATAAGAGAAAGCTAGGGCATAAGAACTATAATTAAGAACAAACCCTATTTTTCTTGATCCTAAAAAGATCAATCCAGCCTGAATTAGAAGGGCTAATACTATTAATTCTATTCTCTTTAGCGAAATCTGGCTCAAACTGCTTAACTTACCATTACGAAGCAGTCCTATTATAATAGAAATAATTATAATATAGGCATATAACATTTATTCTTCTCTTTCTCTATCAAGAACCGAAATAAGAACTTTAACTATTTCAGGGTCAAACTGTTTGCCGGCTTGATCCTTTAGTTCCTTTAGTATCTTATCCTTACTTAATTTTTTTCTATAAGGACGGTCAGAGCCCATGGCATCATAAGCATCGGCTACGGCAATTATTCGAGATAATAGAGGTATATCTTTTTCTTTTAATCCATCCGGATAACCATCACCATTATATCTTTCATGATGGTGATAGATTGCTCCATATGAATCCTTTAAAAAATCTACCGGTTCTATAATCTTAGCTCCCATAACTGTATGTTCTTTTATTTTATCAAACTCTTGGCTGGTTAGGCTACTTTCCTTACCTAAAATACTATCCGCTATGCCAATCTTTCCTATATCGTGAAGTAAGGCAGTATATTCTATATTCTCAATCTCCCGACCGGGCAAATTCAATTCTTGAGCTAAGACTACAGAGGTTTCCGCTACTCTTTCTGAATGACCCTTAGTATAGGGGTCTTTGGCATCGATGGCTGCTGCTAAAGCACGAATGGTATCCAGGTATACTTTACGCATTTTAGTATATAATTCAAAAGAACGGCGAGCTAAAATTAAGGGGAAGAAAAATAGAATAATCCCCCAAATTCCTGTACTCACGTATACCATCGCCATTACAAACCCCATAGGAGCTAAAGCTATATAGGTAGCAACTGTCCCTCTAATCCGTTTTTTCCAAACAGATAATATATGTATTTTTTCAGCAAGGGAAATTACTATCATAAATAAATTAGAATTAATCAAAAAATAAATAATAGCACAGATTGCTGCCGGAACTATATAATTAGTTAGATTAACTGTACCAACTACTCCTCCTAATTCTTGGTATACCATACCTGCTATTCCAGCTGATAATGCATACTGAGAAGCATTAAAAAGAATTTTATACCAAACAGTTCTTCTAGTTATCGCATCTGCTATTATTTCTCCTAAAAAAGTAACAAGTAATGCCCATGCTGGGCCATAGACTAAAATCACTACAAAATCTACGGGAAAACCAATAGTAACTCTCCCACCTACAGGCAAATCAACTGGCATAAATTCCGTAATGGTGGATAAAACAATAAAAAAAGTTAATACCAACCACATATCAGAAGTCAAGGACAAAGAAGGTGCTAAATATATAAAAAGAGCAACAGCTAACCCTACTACTACTCCGATGTAAATTTTTAATTTTAAAGGCAAGTTGTATTACCCCCTTTAAACATAAATAAATTAGGTCGGTGAACCTTTTTTATTTAACCTACTGTTACCATTTATATTTAGCGCCACCAGCTAATAGTAAAGCCATGACACTAATTAATAGGCTGATTAGTTTTGCCTTATTAATCTTCATCTTTAGCACCTCCACGGTTTATATTTGTTTTCAAACAATTAAAACCGCTTCGCTTCGCTCAAGAAACTACTACATCTTTTGTTATATTATTAGTTCAAAATAAAGGCCTCACCGACCTAAAATTCTATTTAATTTTCTTTTAATAAAACTCTACGGTTAGCGGCTTTCAGGATTGATTTTACTACTGCTTCATTGAGATCATCTTTAATCACCGTAGAACCCACTAGATTTTCCTTTCTTTTTGAATTTATTAGATTAATAGACACTACCATTATTTCTTTACTCTCCAACTTAATCTTTTTTATTTCATCTACCTGAAAGAAAATTGAACCCTCTAAATAAGAACTTATCCCCTCTAAGGCAGCCTTAGCCACTAAATATTCCTGATTTTCGTTCCAATTTTTTCCGGATACTTTACCTTCATACATTTTTCCGTTACTTTCTAATTTTACACAAACTTCAAACTGATTACCGATAGCTCCCACTTTAATATCAGAGAATTTAGGTCTTAAAGAAGATTCTGATTCTTCTTCCTTTATTTGCTCATCTTTTATGTCTTTATCCTTTACTTGTGCTATACTAATTTTCCTATAATCTACTTGAATATTATATTTAGCTAATAAAAACGATTCAATATCCCGGGTAATTCCTTTGGGGTTGGAAGAATCTTTAGTAATTATATGAATTTCTTTTATATCCCCATCTTCTGATAATACTATTTTTGCAAATAGAATATCGCTTAGATCTTTTAACGATTTTTCTATGTCCCCTACTTCGTAATTAAAACGCCGGGGAATTATAAAATTACGAAATGTATTTAATTTATTTTTCTCCATAGATTCCTCCTTAAAATTCCGGCTCAATCAGCCCGAAATTCCCATCTCTTCTTTTATACAGAACATTAACTTTATTGGTATTATCATTTGCAAAAACAAAAAAATTGTGTCCCAATAAATCCATTTGCATTGCCGCTTCTTCTACTGACATCGGTTTAACAGCAAATCTTTTAGTCTTTACAATTTTGGCAATCTTATCCGGCTCGCTATCTTCAACATCAATCTCTTTGTTAGCTAATACTATTTTTTCTGTGCCGGGGTGAGGTTTCTGAAAATATTTTTCTTTATATTTCTTTATCTGTCTTTCTAATTTATCTGCCACTTTATCTATGGAAGTATACATATCATCTGTTTCTTCTTCTGCTCTAATCAAAGCCCTATTGGTTTGTAAAGTCACTTCGACAATCTGTCTGTTCT
>JBAUBA010000166.1:0-17439 GCA_049676265.1 Atribacterota bacterium | reverse complement strand
ACCTTTCGAGAAATTCAGTTAAAACTTAAGAAGAAAAAAATTTCCGGAGTTCCTATCCTTGACAACGTAAAAAATATTATAGGCATCGTAAGTATCGATGATGTTATCACTGCCCTTGATAAGGGCTATGTAGATAATAAAATTACTGATTATATGAGTAGAGATGTCATTACCATACCTCAAAATGTTTCAGTAGTTTCGGCAATTCATAAGTTAGGAAGATTTGGAGTAGGACGGCTTCCGGTTACCGAATCTTCAGATAGTAAAAGAATTGTTGGTGTAATAACCCTGAGTGATATTTTAAATAGATTGCTGGTTGTAGTTCAGTCAATTGCCGAAAAAGTTGAAGATAAAGAAATAAAAAATACCCAAATTTCCCATGATTTAATTAAACATATTGTTAAAAAACGGCTTCGTTTCGAAGTTAAGGGAGATGATTTTGATCATGCCGGCAGAGTGGCCAGCATAACTAAAAAATATTTTCAGAACCTGGGAATCAGTAAAGATATTATTCGTAGAATTGCCATTGTCTGCTATGAGGCGGAGATGAATATTTGTCTTCATTCCCTGGGGGGTAGTATGACTATCCAGGTTAATGGTGATAATAATATGATAATCTATGCTCATGATAAAGGTCCTGGGATTCCAGATGTTAAGCTTGCTTTAAAGCCGGGATTCACCACAGCATCGGAAAAGATCAGGGCTTTGGGTTTTGGTGCCGGAATGGGACTTCCCAATATCGAACGTTATGCCGATAAATTAGAGATTAAATCTTCTTTAGAGACCGGAACAGAGTTAAAAGCAATAATTAATTTGGGGGTAAAGAATGAAATTAAGTAAAATAATTGATGGATGCCGATTGGAAAAAATTGTTTTTTGTACTGACTGCAAAATTGAAAACGGTTATTGTGGAGATTTGATGTCTGATGTTATGGCACATGCAGAGCCGGAATGTATCTGGATTACTATCCAGGCACACAAGAATAGCATAGCGGTTGCCCTTATCAAAGATATTAAATCTATATTATTTACTAATAATGTAACAGTCGAAAAAGAAGTAATTAAAAAAGCTGAAGAAGAAAAGGTTAATTTACTCCGAACCGATAAAGATTCTTTTACTATATCCGGAGAAATATATTGTATGATGGAGGCTAAAACTGCAAAGGATTGATTTACATATCCATTCTGCTCTTTCGGCTTGCGGTGATGATATTATGTCACCTCAGCTAATTTTAGAGCAGGTTGTTCAGAAAGAGCTTAATCTTATATCTATTACTGATCATAATACTGTTCAACATTCAATTTTAGCTTGTAAGCTGAGCGAAGGTATGCCTATTCGAGTAATTCCGGGGGTTGAATTAACCAGTAGAGAAGAAGTCCATCTCCTGGCTTATTTCCCCAATATCGAAGCACTTTTAAAAATGGAAAAGGAAATAGATAACTATTTACCCGGGAAGAAAAATAATTCCAAAGTTTTTGGAAACCAGCTATATTATGACCTAAAGGGTGAAATTATTGGGATTGACGATGTCTTAAGGCAGGTAGCTTTAGATATAGGATTAGATAATTTGATTGATTTTATACACAACATAGAAGGAATTGCCATTCCTGCTCATATTGATAAAGATAGGTTTAGTCTACTTAGTCAATTAGGGTTTTTGGATCAAGAAGCGGATTATGACGCTGTAGAAGCTTCTAAATTTAAGTGGATAAAAGAAAAATATCAGTTAGGCGATACATGGGATGGATTTCCGGTGATAGCCGGTTCAGATAGTCATGGGGTTGAAGATATAGGGCTCTTTTTTATGGAAGATAACCAAGATGAGATTAAGAATTTTGTATCTTTGAAAGATTTTTTAAAAAGAAGTAAACAATGAAAGATTTAGCAGATCACCTATTTGATATATTAGAAAATTCTGTAAAAGCTGGAGCCACAGAAGTTAAAATTATCTTGGGAATTAAAGATAGTCTTTTTTTTTGTAAGATAGAAGATAATGGGATGGGAATTAAAGATAAAGATGTTACCGACCCTTTTATAACTTCTCGAAAAACCAGAAAAGTTGGGTTAGGACTTCCGCTTTTAAAGAAAGCAGCAGAAGGCACAGGGGGTTCCCTTAGAATTTTTAACTTGGAGAAAGGGGGAGCTTGTTTAGAATTTAAGATAGACATTGCCCATATCGATGCTAAACCTTTCGGAGATATAACCAGGACATTTGTAGATGCTATCTATAGTTGGCCAGGCGTTGACTTTGAAATATTTACAAATGTAGAGAATAGTAAAAAAACCCCTGTTCTTAATAGTAAAAAGATTAAAAATATAGTAAATCAGTATGAGATGCAGCAGAAGAAGATTAGGGATTTTATTTATCAATCTATAGATCAGGAGCTAAAAAAAATAGGGATTGATAACCAGTTTGGTAGATTGTAATTTAAAGGAGTCTTTTGGATATTTTCACTAAATAAATATTTAATTTATTTTATCGTACTTAATAATATAAAAACAAAGGGGAGGAAGATGAAAAATTTAGAAGAACTAAAGAAAATTAGAGAGAGAGTAAGGAAAGATTTAGAATTACGTACTGGAAAGCATCGAATTAAAATTGTAGTTTGCCTTGGTACTTGTGGTATTGCTGCCGGTGCAAGAGAAACTATGAACACCCTGGTTGATCTCATTGATAAGAGTAATAGAAGCGATATTATTGTAACTACTGCAGGATGTGCTGGTTTTTGTGAACAAGAACCTATGATTCAAGTTTATGTAGAGGATAAAGAACCGGTCGTATACGGCAAAGTTGATTCGAAAGCTGCCGAAGAAATTTTTGAAAAACATATATTAAGTAATAAAATTGTAGAAAAATATCTTTTTTCAAAGGGGAAATAATATGGGATGTATTTGTAATGAGAAAGAGCTTACTGATGAGCAAAAATACAAACAACTCAAAGAATTTATTGATGAGAATAAAGAAAAAAAAGGCTACTTAATACCAGTACTCCATATGGCTCAGGGAATCTTCGGATATCTCCCGCCAGAAGTACAAAGTTTTGTGGCTAAAGAAATGAATGTCCCAATAAGTATGGTAAACGGGGTAGTTACTTTTTATTCCTATTTTAAGCTCTTTCCCACTGGTAGACATACTATTACTGTATGTTTGGGAACAGCCTGCTATGTTCGAGGCGCGAAAAAAATATTAGAAGCTCTCGAAGAAAAATTAGGTATAAAAATTGGTGAAACTACTGAAGATGAAAGATTTTCTATGGGAGTGCAAAGATGTTTGGGGGCCTGCGGATTGGCTCCGGTTATTATGGTTGACAAAGATGTCCACGGTCGGATATCGGCAAAAAAATTAGATAAAATTTTAGAACAATACAAATAGATAAGGCAGGAAATATTAATATGTATAATTTAAGAGCACATGTTTTGCTTTGTTACGGAGGTGCCTGTATTTCTTCGAACGCAGGGAGCGTTAAAGAAACAATGGAAAAAGCAATAGCTAAGGCAGGACTTCAAAATGAAATTGATGTTGTAACTACCGGATGTATGGGAACTTGTGAGCTAGGCCCGATTATGGTTATCTATCCGGAGGGAGTATTCTATCAGAAGGTAAAACCCGAAGATGCTGAAGAGATTGTCCAGGAACACTTGTTAAAGGGCAGAGTTGTTAAACGTCTATTCTATAAAAAACCGAAAACTGAAGAGATGATAGAGATGTTTAATGATATAGATTTCTTCAAACTACAGAGAAAAATAGCTCTTCGGAATTGTGGGATTATCAATCCCTTGGAAATCGAAGAATATATAGCTGCTGATGGGTATATGGCTTTAGGTAAAGTGCTGACCGAAATGACTCCCCAAGAAGTAGTAGAGGAAGTTAAAAAATCTGGCCTTAGAGGCCGAGGAGGAGCAGGATTCCCGACTGGATTGAAATGGCAGTTTACTGCTGCTTCACCAGGAAAGCAAAAATATGTATGTTGTAATGCTGATGAAGGCGACCCCGGTGCCTTTATGGACAGAAGTATATTAGAAGGAGATCCTCACAGTGTAATGGAAGCTATGATGATCTGTGGTTATGCAATCGGGGCGGATCAAGGATATATATATGTTCGGGCTGAGTATCCTTTAGCAATAGAGAGATTATCTGTTGCTATTGAACAAGCAAAGAAAAACGGTCTTTTAGGGGAAAATATTTTAGGTACCGGCTTTAATTTTGATATAGAACTTAGGATGGGGGCAGGTGCTTTTGTCTGTGGAGAAGAGACAGCTCTTATGCGTTCTATAGAAGGGAAGAGGGGGCAACCTCGTCCCAAACCGCCTTATCCTGCTCAAAAAGGACTTTTTGATTGCCCGACAGTATTAAATAATGTGGAAACTTTTGCTAACATCCCTTATATCATTTTACAAGGAGCTGATGATTATGCTTCTGTGGGAACAGAAAAGAGTAGAGGGACAAAAGTATTTGCTTTAGCAGGCGATATAAATAATACCGGCCTTATCGAAATTCCTATTGGAATGCCTTTGGGAACAATTATCTATGATATTGGAGGAGGAATCCCTAATAGTAAAAAATTAAAGGCGGTACAAATTGGTGGCCCTTCGGGTGGATGTATACCTATCGACCATCTGAATGTAAGTGTTGATTATGAATCCTTAAAGGAGCTTGGAGCTATTATGGGTTCAGGTGGATTGATTGTAATGGATGAGGATACCTGTATGGTCGATTTAGCCCGTTATTTTATGGAATTTATTCAGGAAGAATCCTGTGGAAAGTGTACCCCTTGTAGAGAAGGTACCAGAATAATGTTGGAAATTCTTACCAGAATTTGTCAGGGAAAAGGTAAGATGGAAGATTTGGATACGCTGGAAGAACTGTCTTACCAAATAAAAGATACTGCTCTTTGTGGTTTGGGACAAACTGCTCCTAATCCAATTTTATCTACCTTGCGATATTTTAGGGAAGAATATATTGAACATATTCGGGATAAAAAGTGTCGGGCGGGAGTATGTGCAGAACTTGTATACTCTCCATGTTCTAATGAATGTCCTGCATCAGTAAATGTACCAGCTTATCTTGCTTATACTAAGGAAGGTAATGTTAAAAAAGCTTTAGCCATACATTTAAAGAGTAATCCATTTCCAGCAGTTTGCGGAAGAGTTTGCCCTCATGCATGTGAGGCTAAATGCCGAAGGAATGATATTGATTCAGCAGTAAATATTCGTTCCGTAAAGAGGTTTATGGCTGATTCAATAGATGATTATCTAAAATATTTCCCGGAAAAGAAAGATTCTAATGGAATAAAGGTAGCAGTAATCGGTTCAGGTCCATCCGGAATGTCCAATGCTTATTTCTTAACTATGCTGGGATATGAGGTTACTGTTTTTGAGTCCGAAACTAAAGCCGGAGGCATGCTTACCTACGCTATCCCTTCATATAGGCTTCCTAAAGATATTGTGGAAAAAGAAATTCAGGCCTTATGTCAATATGGAGTAAGGATAAAAACTAATACTAAAATTGGAAAAGATGTAACCATTGATGAACTCAGAAAACAAGGTTTTAAGGCCTTTTACATTGCCATAGGAACAGGGGATTCAATTATGCCTTCAATTGAAGGTGCAGATGGTAACAATAGAGTTATGAGTGGATTGGATTTTCTATATAAAATTAATAATAATGAAAAAATTTCTGTTGGCAGGGAGGTAGTAGTTATTGGCGGTGGAAATACCGCTATAGATGCAGCCCGAACTGCCAAGAGAATGGGGGCAGAGGTAACCATCGTGTATCGCCGAACCAGAGATGAAATGCCAGCTGAAATAGAGGAAATTAAAGAAGCAGAAAATGAAGAAATAGAAATACAGCTTCTACAAAATATCAAATCAATTAAGTCAAATGGTAACAATAAGTTAGCAGTTGAATTTTTGAATATGAGACTTAGTGAATTTGATAAATCGGGTCGGCGTAGACCTGTTGAGATAGAAGCATCTTCGTTTTTTAGAGAAATCGATCTATTAATTTTAGCTATTGGCCAGAAGCCATCTCTAAATGGTTTATTTGACAAAGAATTAGTTAAACTTAATAGAAACGGAACCATCTTTTGTCATTCCCACAAAGGAGAGACAATGTCAGAAGATATCTTTGCCGGTGGTGATGTGGTGACCGGTCCTTCTACTGTGGTAGAGGCAATCGGGCAGGCACAGAAGGCAGCTGAGGCCATAGATAAATATTTAACTGACGGTCAAGAGGAATATCCCTGGAATATTATGGATCCTATCGAAGTAGCGTTCGACCCGGAAGAAGAACCGGTAGATTATGAACGTGCAAAGAATATATTAGTTCCGGTAGAAAAAAGAGATTCTTATACGGAAGTTGAAAAGACTTGGGGTAGAACAACTGCTTGTAAAGAATCTGAAAGATGTTTACGTTGTGAGTATAAGAAAGAAGAGGAGGGATTATGATAGCAAAGGTAAAAGAAATCATTAAAAAGCATGGAAATAAAAGAGAAAACTTATTACAGATTTTGCATGATATACAGAATCAAAGTTACCAGAATTATATTAGTGAAGAGAATATTAAAACCTTAAGTGAAGAAATGAAGATACCGGTATCTGATATTAAAGGGACTGCTTCTTTTTACAGTATGTATAGTTTTATTCCTCGCGGTAAATATATAATCAGAATTTGTGAAAGTCCCCCCTGCCATATATTAGGTGCTCAAACTATTTTTAATGCCGTAGAAAAAAAATTAGGCATTAAAGAGGGAGAGACAACCAAAGATAATCTCTTTACTTTAGAGGCAACAAGTTGTCTGGGAATTTGTGGGGTAGCTCCGGCAATGATGATTAATGATGAAGCATACGGAAATTTAGATGAAAAGAAAATTAATGAGATATTAGAGCAAATTCAAGAAAAGGAGAGGAAATAATTATGACAAAAAGAAGTATTGCCCAAATTTTAATTGGTATTGATGGAAATACTGTCCTTTCCGGAGCAAGAAAGATAAAAACAAAATTGATTACTGAGATAAACAAACAAGGTTTTTCTGAACAAATCCAGGTAATTGAAACCGGAAGTATAGGACCGGTTAATAAAGGGGTAGTTGTGGGTATTTATCCTACCGGGGAAATGTATGGAAACGTAACAGAAGAAGATGTAGTCGAATTTGTTCAGGAAAGATTTGTAAAAGGTAGGCCTTATAAAAAATTACTCCTTATTGAGAAATTGCAACCAGAAATAGATTTATTAGACAATGATTCCCGAAAAACGCAGTATCATGGAAGAATTGTTTTAGATAACTGTGGCAAAATTAACCCGGAAGATATTGAGGAATACATCGGGGTAAGCGGTTACGAAGCATTAGGTATAGGTTTAAAAGAAAAAACACCCGAAGATATTATACAAATAGTAAAAAATTCCGGACTACAAGGAAGAGGGGGTGCAGGTTTCCCTACCGGTTTAAAATGGTCTTTTGCCGCAAAAGCTAAAACAACTCCAAAATATATTATTTGTAATGCTGATGAGGGAGAACCTGGCACTTTTAAAGATCGTTTAATTATGGAAGGCGACCCTCATAAAGTTTTGGAAGGAATGGCTATCTGTGGTTATGCCATAGGGGCTAGCATTGGTTATATTTACATTCGCGGCGAATACCAGCTATCTATTCAAAGACTAAAAAAAGCAATAGAAGATGCTGAAAAAATAGGTCTTTTAGGAAAGAAAATATTTGGAACAGATTTTAATTTTGAGGTAAAAATTAAAATTGGAGCAGGCTCTTATGTCTGTGGAGAAGAAACTACTCTTTTAAATTCAATGGAAGGCTTTAGAGGGCAGCCAAGATTTAAACCGCCTTTTCCTGCTGAATCCGGATTTTTAACCAAACCCACTAATGTAAATAATGTAGAGACTTTTGCAAATATTGCCCCGATTATTTTGAATGGTGCCGAATGGTTTAGAAAATTTGGGACAGAAAATTCTCCGGGCACTAAAGTTTATGCGGTCTTAGGACATATAAACCGTCCGGGTGTAATAGAGGTTCCTATGGGAGTTACTCTAAGGGAGATTATTTACGATTATGCAGGAGGAATGTCTTCCGGGAATTTTAAAATGACCCAAATAGGAGGCACTGCCGGTAATATTCTTTCTTCGGAATTTTTAGATGTCCCCCTTGATTTTCAATCTCTGAAAGAAGTAGGTTATAGCCTGGGGTCCGGTGCAATATTAATTATGAATGAAACAGTTTCAGTTTTAGATTTTATGAAATGTTGTATGAAATTCTTTGCCCATGAGTCCTGTGGGAAATGTACTCCTTGCCGTGAAGGTACCAGATATATCTATGAGATATTGGATAAAATTAGTTTGGGGAAGGGCAAAGCTGAGGATATAGAAATTTTAAAATTATTAGGAGAAAATATGAAAGAGACTTCTTTCTGCCCACTGGGCCAGAGTGCTCCTAATTCTTTATTAAATTCATTAGATCTTTTTCCCGAAGAATATAATAATCTATTGATAAAGTAAATATGCTTTTTATAAAAAATAAAAAGTTGGTAAGAAGTTTTGAAAAGTATTATAAAAGATAAAAATTAAAAATCTTAGTTAAATAAAAGAAGGAGAATAAATCAATGATGAAAGAAGTCAAAATAACTATAGATGGACAGGAGGTAATGGCACAAGAAGGCAAGACCATATTAGAAGTTACTACAGAAGCTGGCATTAAGATACCTACTCTGTGTGCCATGCCCGAACTCGGATTTACTCCTGGTTCCTGCCGGGTATGTGTGGTAGAAGTGGAAGGTGCCCCTACTTTAGTTGCTTCTTGTGTTTTTCCTATAAGGGAGGGCTTGGTAATCCATACTCATAACGAAAGAGTTCTTCAAGCCCGTAGAATAGTATTAGAGCTGTTGATAGCCAGTCATCCTTTAGATTGTATGACCTGTGAGAAAAATGGTTCTTGTGATTTAGAGGATTTAGCTTATGAATTAGGAGTTAAGGAATCAAGATTCGAGCGAAGCAAAAAACAAATACCTCTTGATGAGAGTAACCCTTTTATAGTAAGAGATTTAAATAAATGTATCTTATGCGGCCGATGTGTAGAAATATGCAATGAAATTCAACAGACTCATGCTATCGATTTTGGGTACAGAAGTTCACAAACAAAGATTATTGCTGATGGAGATGTTGGTTTAAGATATTCCGAATGTGTCTCTTGCGGCCAGTGTGTGGCAGTTTGTCCGGTTGGCGCTTTAATTGATAAAGAAGCTCGAGGGAAAGGTAGAGCCTGGGAGTTTACCAAAGTAAAAACCACTTGTAACTATTGTGGATGTGGATGTAATTTTGATTTTAATATTAAAGATGAAAAAGTAGTAAAAGTTACCTCTAACCCAGAAAGTGTAGTAAACGGAATTAATCTCTGTGTTAAAGGGCGTTTCGGCTATGATTATATTCATCGAGATGATCGATTGACTACTCCTTTAATTAAGAAAAATGGTAAATTTGAGAAAGCCAGCTGGGACGAAGCTTATCAATTAATCAGTGACAAATTTAGTCAGATTAAGAAAGAAAATGGCAGTGATAGTTTAGCTGTTCTTTCTTCTGCCAAGTGCACTAATGAAGAAAATTATCTGTTGATGAAGTTTGGCCGAGCGGTTTTAGGTACTAACAATGTTGACCATTGTGCCCGCTTGTGTCATTCGGCGACTGTTGCAGGATTAGCTCAAGCCTTCGGTAGTGGAGCAATGACTAATTCTATAAAAGAGCTTGCTGATGCTTCGGCAATTTATTTAACCGGCTCCAATACAACTGAAAATCATCCTATAATTGCCTTGGAAATCAAAAAAGCGGTTACTAAAAATGGTGCAAAGTTAATTGTAGCTGATCCCCGAGAGATAGAGTTAGTTAAATATGCAACTTTATGGCTAAGACAAAGACCTGGTACTGATGTAGCTCTATTTAATGGATTAATGAATGTTATTATCAGTGAAGGATTGGAAGATAAGGAGTTTATTGCCCAAAGAACCGAAGGTTACGAAGAATTAAAAAAGACTGTTCTCAAGTACACTCCTGAAGTGGTAGAAAAAATAACCGGCGTGCCAGCCGAAGATATTAGAAAGGCAGCCCGAATTTATGCTACTGCTCCTACTGTGTCCCTAATTTACTCAATGGGAATTACCCAGCATACTACCGGAACAGATAATGTTTTGTCTACTGCCAACATTTCTATGTTAACCGGTAATGTAGGTAAGGAAAGTACCGGAGTCAATCCTTTACGTGGACAGAGCAATGTGCAGGGAGCCTGTGATTTAGGAGCATTGCCTAATGTTTATTCCGGTTACCAAAAAGTTGTTGACCCACAAGTTAAAGAGAAATTTTCTAAAGCCTGGGATGCAGAACTATCCGATAAAGTTGGATTAACCGTAGTAGAGATTTTAAATGCTGCTTACGAAGGAAAGATTAAAGGCATATTTATTATGGCAGAAAATCCCGCTATGTCTGATCCAGACCTCAACCATGCTCGGGAAGCACTAAAAAGAGTAGAATTTTTAGTAGTATCCGATGTCTTTATGACTGAAACTGCCGAATTGGCAGATGTAATTTTACCGGGAGTTACCGCAGCTGAAAAAGATGGGACTATAACTAATACTGAAAGGAGGGTTCAGAGAATTAGAAAGGCTGTTGAACCGGTAGGCGAATCTAAACCGGAATGGCAGATTATCTATGAATTGGCTCAAAAGTTGGGCTATAATATGAGTTATAATGACCCGGGAGAGATAATGGAAGAGATTGCCTCTCTTACCCCTATTTATGGCGGAATGTATTATAATCGATTAGATAATGGTGGATTACAATGGCCTTGCCTTGATGCCGATCATCCGGGGACTAAATACCTGCATAAAGATAAGTTTAGCCGAGGAAAAGGAAAATTCTCTGCTGTAGAATTTAAAGAAGCAGCTGAACTACCGGATGAAGAATATCCCTTTATCTTTACTACCGGAAGAGTATTGTATCATTTCCATACCGGGACCATAACTCGAAGGTCTAAAGGATTAAATGAAATTTACCCAGAAGCATTAGTAGAAATTAGCCCCCATGATGCGGAAGAGCTAAAAGTTAGGGATGGAGAATTTGTAGAAGTATCCTCTCGTCGAGGAAAGATTAAAGCGAAAGCACAGGTTACTGAAAAATCAGGAAAAGGAGTAGTGTTTATGAGTTTTCACTTCCACGAAGCAGCTGCCAATTTATTGACTAATGCTGCCCTTGACCCGGTATCTAAGATTCCTGAATATAAAGTATGTGCTGTTAAAGTACAGAAAACATCTTAAAATAAAAAAATAAAATTAAAAAAGGAGCGAAATAAAAAATGGAATTAAAAGAAATTCAAGAAGTGAAGAATGTAACACCAAATTTTTTAGCCCCCGGAGGAGTAGCTCAGGCTATGTGCGGTGTTGGTAATGCCAAAACAAACTTATCAGTTATACAAATGATTATTCTCGGTATTTTAGCTGGAGCATTTATTGGCTTCGGTTCGGAATTAGCTACTATGATTAGTTTTGATATGAGTAAATATTTTGGAGTTGGTTTTACTAAATTTATCTTTGGGAGTGTATTCTCTGTAGGTCTTATTTTAGTAGTTATTGCCGGTGCAGAGCTTTTTACCGGAAATAACTTAATCTTTGTGGGTGTATTAAGTGGCGCTATTAAACCTAGCAAATTATTAAATAATTGGTTTTGGGTATATTTTGCTAATTTTGCCGGTTCTTTATTATTGGTATGGATTATGTATGCTACCGGGCTTTGGAAAACTGGAGACCTTGGCGTAGGTGCTAAAGCATTAGCTATTGCCAACGGAAAAGTTAATCTTACCTGGGGAGCTGCTTTTTCTCGTGCTATTTTGTGTAACTGGCTGGTATGTTTAGCAGTTTGGTTGGCTGTAGCTGCTAAAGATGTTGCAGGCAAGATATTGGCAATATATTTCCCTATTATGGCTTTTGTCGCCAGTGGATTTGAGCATAGTGTAGCAAATATGTATTTTGTTCCTATGGGATTATTGCTAAAAAGCAATGTTGATGTAGTAGCCGCTGCAGGCCTTACAGATAAATTAGCTAATCTTACCTGGGGAGGATTTATTGCAAATAATTTAATTCCGGTTACCCTGGGAAATATTGTCGGTGGAGCTTTCTTTGTCTCTACTTTATACTGGGCGGTCTATTTAAAAGGTAAGAAATAACAATATATTATTCAAGTGACAAAAGGGGTCATATCTTTTTTAAGATTTGACCCCTTTTTATTGTACTTTAAACTAAGCAAATAACTAACCAACTAATCAATAAGTGAAGTAATGTGTAACGTGTGATAAGTAACATGTGATAAGTACCTGTTTTTATAATTTCAGAAATTTAATCTTATTACTCATTACTTACTACTTGGTATTGTATTTTATGCGAGATACGAATTAGTCGTTAGTGTTAAATACACGTCTTCAGTTTTCAGTTCTAAGTTTACAGTAAGTAGAGCCTATAACTTATTCCATTAATTGGAAAACAAGGTAACTGGGTAACTACATATAAGCAATATTTGATACGTAATGCGATATACAAAGAAGGTTTTAAGTTTTTTCTTTCTCTTTCTTGACTCGATACTCAATACTCGATACGCAATACGATATAATAGCTATATTTTTTAGGAACAAAATGGTATTATATAACACTATGAAAATAAAAGATAAAAAATTACCTTCCTTAACTGCAATTATATTAGCAGGGGGGAAGAGCAGTAGAATGGGTCCCGATAAAAATAAGTCAATGCTCAGATTAAATGGGAAGTATCTTATCGATATAGTTATATCAAAGCTCAAGTGTGTAGTAGGGGACAATATCATTATAGTTGGGCCTCCGGAAAGATATCTCTATTACAAACAGGTAGTACCCGACTTATTCTCACAGAAGGGTCCTTTGGTGGGGATATATTCCGGCTTAAAGGCATCTTCATCCCAATATAATTTAGTAGTAGGTTGCGATATGCCTTTTTTAGAGGTAAAATTACTTAAATATATGACAAAAAATATTAATTCTAATGATATAGTTATTCCCCATTATAGTGATGGCTATATAGAACCATTATGTGCCATTTATAGTAAGAGATGCTTGGAGACAATTGAAAGAAATTTAGCGGAGCATATTTTTTCTGTTAGAGCGATCTTTTCCCATTTAAAGGTTAAATTTATTGAGGATGAAGAGATAAAAAAATATGATCCCAAGTTTTATTCATTTTTTAACGTGAACTTTAAACATGATTTTAAAAAAGCAGAAGAGTTGATAAAAAAGAAGGAGACAGAATAATTGTTTGTTGAGGAAAAAGGAACAGAGGTAAATTTAACTCGAATTGAAGGAAACAAGAGAGAGGAAATTTCAGATTTAGTAGCAAGAGAAAGTATTTTTACTATCTTGCTAAATAAAAAAAAGTTAGTAACCTTAAATTGCAGTCCCGAAAAATATAAATATTTAGGATTGGGTTTTCTTTATACTTCAGGTATTTTACAAAAGAAAGAGGATATTATATCTTTAGATATAAATGAAAAACAAAGCTTAATGGATATAAAAATTAAAGGCGTTTCTTTATCGTCAGAAGATATCATTAATAGTAATTTATGGATAGGAAGTTACCAGCAATTAGAAGAACAGAAAGAGATCCCCCTATCTACCGATACTTATTTAAAAATTAGCAGCAATTTGGTTTATTCTCTTATTTCTGAAATGCAGGAAAGAGCTAATTTTTTTAAATTGACCGGAGGGGTGCATAGTTGTGCTTTAGCTGATAATCAGGGCTCTATAATATTGTTTACCGAAGATATCAGCCGTTATAATACTATCGATAAAATATTAGGGGAAGCCCTTGTAAATAACATTACCACTGAAGATAAAATAATATTAACCTCTTGCCGTATAACTTCAGGAATTTTAAAAAAGATTATTATCGGGAAGCTGTCAATAGTTATTTCCAGGGCAGCTCCGACAGACCTTGCTATAAAGCTAGCCGAAAAAGTGGGTATAACTTTGGTAGGGTTTGTTCGAGGGGAAAGGATGAATATTTATACTCATCCCCAACGGATAGAAGTATAATTAATTGATATAAGGGATGGTTAAACAGATTATGCCAAAAGAAGAGACAATCATTGCTATTGATCCGGGAACCAAAAAGTGTGGCTATGCAGTGGTGGATTCTAGTTTAAGTGTTTTACAAAGAGAAGTTATTTCCTCAGAGGAAATAACGAAGGCTATCGAAAATAGTTTAAATATCTACAAGATAGATAAAATTATTTTGGGAAACGGCACTAATTACAAAAGAATAGAAGAGAGCTTAAAAAACTACTTTTCGCAATTAAATATAATTCTAATTGAAGAAAAATTTAGCACTTTGGGGGCAAGAAAAAAATATTTTGAAGCCCATCCCCCTCAAGGCATTTTTAAACTTATTCCTTTGTCTTTAAGAGTTCCATCTTGCCATTATGATGATTTTGCAGCAGTGCTTTTGGCGGAAAAGTATTTTAGAGATAGTCGTTAGTATTTGGTTAACCAGTTATCTGATTTACCGGTTTACCAGTAAGTGTAATATGTGACAAGTAACCTGTTTTTGTAAACTTAAGAGCATAAACTCATTACTCATTACATATCACTTATTACTGTATTTTGACGCGATACGCAATACTCGATACGCAATACGAATAAATGGAGGGAAAGAAAAATGACTCGAGTAAAAGTTTTTACCAATATTTTAAAAGCCAATGATAGTATAGCTCAAAAAAACAGAGACATGTTTAGTAAAAACAAAGTTTATACTATCAATTTAATGAGTTCTCCCGGGTCTGGAAAGACCAGTCTTTTAGAAAGGACCATAGGCTCACTGAAGAATGAATTAAAGATTGCAGTTATAGAGGGAGATCTTCAAACCACCAATGATGCTGAGAGAATAGAAAAATATAATATTCCGGTGACTCAAATAAATACTGACGGAGCTTGCCATCTTGATGCTAATATGGTAGATGGTGTATTAGGTAACTATAATTTTAAAGAAATAGACCTTTTTGTCATTGAAAATGTGGGTAATTTAGTCTGTCCGGCAGGATTTGATTTGGGGGAAGATGATAGGATAGTGATGGTGAGTATACCCGAAGGGGACGATAAGCCTATAAAATATCCGGTGATGTTTCGCAAAGCAAGTGTGGTTTTAATAAATAAAATTGATTTATTGGCTTATACAAATTTTAATATGGATAAAGTAAAAAAAGATGCATTAAACATTAACCCCAACTTAGAGATATTTGAAATTTCTTGTCAGACCGGAGAAGGTTTAGATAACTGGTTCGATTGGCTAAGAGAACGGGTAAGAAAAAAAAGAGATGAAAATTAGAAAAAACATAATTATCAAAGGCATTGTCCAGGGGGTCGGCTTCCGACCCTTTATTCATAAATTAGTACAAAATTACTCTCTATCAGGTTGGGTAGTTAATTCAAATCAGGGTGTGGAAATAGAAGTTGAGGGAAAAACAGAAGAGATAAATAGTTTTGTTAGTGATATAAAAAAGAAACTCCCTCCTTTGGCCAGGATTGAAAAGATAGAGGTAAATCAACTTCCCTTAATAGGCTATAAAGAATTCTCCATTAAAAAAAGTATGGTTAAAGAGGAGGATAGTTTTGTTTTAGTCTCACCGGATATAAGCATATGTGAAGACTGTCTGCAAGAATTATTCGACCCTTATAATCGACGTTTCCGCTATCCTTTTATTAATTGTACTAACTGTGGTCCCCGTTTTACCATTATAAAAGATATTCCCTATGATCGCGAGAAGACTACCATGAGCATTTTTAAAATGTGCCCACAATGTCAAAGCGAATACGAAAATATAGAGGATAGAAGATATCATGCTCAACCAAATGCCTGTGCCGATTGTGGTCCACAGGTGTTTCTTTATCAAAATAAAAGAAAAATAGAAGGTATTGATGACCCTATAGAAGAGGCGGTTAAACTCTTAAAAGAGGGGAAAATTGGTGCGATTAAAGGATTAGGAGGTTTTCATTTAGCTTGTGATGCCTCCAATAATAAAGCTGTTGCAAGATTACGGCGGTTAAAAAATAGAAAGGCTAAACCCTTTGCTATAATGTCTTTTAATTTAGAAAAAATTATGCAATATTGCAAACTCGGGGAGAAAGAAAAAGAATGGTTGGTGAATCGGGCTAGGCCAATTGTCCTTTTACAGAAAAAGGAAGATAGCTTAATTTCACCATTGGTAGCCCCGCGCAATAATTATTTGGGGGTAATGTTACCTTACACCCCCCTTCATTATCTATTATTAAAAGACAATTTTACTGCTTTAATAATGACCAGTGGCAATATCGCCGATCAACCGATAATTGCTGATAATCTGGAAGCCTTGGACAAGTTACAAGGAATAGTTGATTTTTTTCTTACCTATAATAGAGATATATTTAACCGTTGTGATGATTCTGTAATAAAAATTGTAAATGACGATAATGTGTTTTTTCGGAGATCAAGAGGATTTGTGCCCCACCCTATAATTCTTGATTTCAAGTTAAAAGAAGTGTTGGCTTTGGGAGGGGAATTAAAAAATACCATTAGTTTTTCTAAAGAGAATTACATTTTTCTCAGTCAATATTTAGGGGATTTAAAAAGTGTAGAAACTTTGGAATTTTTTAAAGAGTCTATAACAAGTTTTAAAAAAATGTTTAGAGTAAAGCCTGAAATTATTGCCTGCGACCTTCATCCCTATTACCTCTCTACCCAATATGCAGAGGAAATAAAAGTTAAAGAGGGATTAAAAGTGGTAAAAGTTCAGCATCATCATGCCCACATAGTAAGTTGTATGGCCGAAAACAATGTTAAAGAAAAAGTGATTGGGGTGGCTTATGATGGAACCGGTTATGGAGATGATGGTAATATATGGGGAGGAGAATTTTTACTGTGTGATCTTAAAAAATATTCTCGAGTAGGCCATTTAAAATATTATCCCTTACCCGGGGGAGATAAGGCTATTGTAGAGCCCTGGAGAATGGCTTATAGTTATTTATATTCTATCTATGGCCCAAAGGCAAAAACACTTAACATAGATTTTAACCGTAGAATAGATTATGATAAATGTTCTATTATCGAAAAGATGATCGACAAAAATATAAACTCTCCTCTTACTTCCAGTTGCGGACGTCTTTTTGATGCAGCATCTTCCTTAATTGGGATAAGAGATGAGATAAGTTATGAGGGACAGGCAGCAATAGAATTAGAATCGTTTTGTGCATCCGGGATAACAGAGAGATATAAATTTAGTATATACAAAGAAGAAGAGAAATTTATTATTAACCCTCAAGAAATTTTTATAGATATAATTAAAGATCTTAAAGAGGGGATTGACAAAAAGGTAATGGCTGCCAAATTTCATAATACGGTT
>JBAUBA010000165.1:0-4211 GCA_049676265.1 Atribacterota bacterium | reverse complement strand
GGAAAACTTGAAGATGGATTTGCTTTTGCAGGAAGCAATGCTTATCGCGCGGATAAGATTATTTCAGTTAAAGAACTTATAGCAAATCTATCAGAAGAATATGAAAAAGCTTCATATAATGATTATTGATTAATTCCTGCATGCTATTTTCCAAACAAAAATATTTTAAGAAAACGAAAAGTTCATTAAATCATATTTAAAAAGATACAATGAGTTCAAATATTTATTTCAATACAATAAATATCAACAACAATATTAATTCTTTTCTAATCAACGATAAAATGTCTTTTTATTTTAATGACATTTAATTAAGGAGAGAATGAGACCATGGTTATAAAAGTAGTGGGAATTGTAAGCAGTCCCAGAAAAAATATGAACACTGATACCTTTGTAACGAAAGCTCTGGAAGGTGCCCAATCCATCGGGGCAGAAATAGAAAAAATCTACCTCAATGATCTGGAAATAAAACCCTGTCAGGCCTGTGACAGATTTCCCGCCCCTGATTATTGTTTCTATCGAGATGGAATGGAAAAAATATATAATGTTCTTGCAAACGCTGATGCTCTGGTTATCGGGGCTCCTGCATATTTTGGTTACTTCAGCGCTCAGCTCAAATTGCTCATTGATCGCTCAAATTGCCTGGCAGAGATGGTTACACTTCCGGATGGTAAATTAATATTCAAGTCGAGGTTGGAGAAAAAAAAGAAGGGCCTCTTCATCTGGGTGGCTAACATATCGAAAAATCCTGAACACGCACTGGTATCCATAAGAATCTGGTGCAAATTTTTCGCCAATATTGAGTTGCTAGATACCTTAGTGATTAAGGACTCTGACCGTGGAGAAGGTGCCAGAAAGAAAGAAGAACTGCTTCACAAGGCTTTTGAACTTGGGGTATTATTGGGACAATGATGCAACGAAAAGCAGGCAGACCCTCAGGAGGCTAAAATTATAAAAATTGAAAAAATAATACGTTCAAAGAGAAAGAGCATTGCTATGTATATAAATAGTGATGCCGCATTAATAGTAAGAGCGCCTTTTAATACCAGCGAAGAAAATATAAATAAAGTTATTTTAAAATATAAAGACCGATTACAGAAAACGCAAAAAGAAGTCCAACTAAGGAATTTAAAATTTAATAAAAAAGAATTTGTTGATGGAGAAAGATTTCTTTATCTGGGGAATTATTACAATTTAAAATTAATGGATAATCCAGAAATTTTGCTGGATTTTAAAGACGAATTTTTACTTTCAAAAAAATATTTATCATACGCGAAGAATATTTTTGTTATTTGGTATAAGAGAAGAGCATATGAAAAAATATCCCAAAGAGTCAGATGGTATGCACAAAAAAGAGGATTCAAGTATAATAAAATAAATATTACCAATGCGCAAAAGAGATGGGGTTCTTGCTCCCACCAGGGAAATCTAAGTTTTGCCTGGAGATTAATTATGGCTCCTTTAACTATTATAGATTCTGTTGTTATTCATGAGCTTGTACATCTTGAAGTGAAAAATCATTCAAAAGCATTTTGGAATAAAGTGGGAAGCTTGGACAAGGAATATAAAGAACATAAAGATTGGTTAAAAAATAATGGTTATTTATTGAGATTGAAATGATATTTTGTGAATATGATGATGCCTTATCTTGAACAACAAGAGACGTTTTGTGTTATAAAAAAAATACTGTATTGCCATTACCTGTACCTGCCTCTAAAACCCCCATTTTAAAAAGCTTTCCCGCTTGCATTTTTCATTATCTTTAACTCAACCATAAAAGCCTTTTAAGAAATCTACAATCTATATAACAAATTGTAAAATAACTAACCTGGCGCGCACTTTTAATTTTAAAATAGCCAGTAATTTGTATTAAAAATTAGCTTTAGTACAATAAAAATTGTAAAATATTGATAATATATCGAATGAGCTGCAGTAATACAAAAAAAATATTATAGGAGGGTTATCATGTTATTCTCTTTAATAAAAAATAGAAGGAGCACAAGGAAATATAAGAGACAGGAAATAGAAAAAGAAAGGGGAACAAAAAATTGTATTTATCAATAATTGAGGGTGATTCCGAAAGTACTATAAAATCGTATCCAAAATTAATCTCCACAATTTCCGGTATCGAATACCCGTTTGAGAGGATTGAAGAATTTGCTGATAATGGCGAATCCTTAGAAGTATTTATCCCCAACCTGGAAAAAGCAAAGATTAAATTGGGGGAATATATATGGCAAAGATTTGCTGACTTTCTTCCTTTTACTCAGATGAGCGAAGATATTCATTTAGGTGAAGGAAATACTTCCTTGATTCAAGCTGATCAAAGATTACGAGAATTCACCGGAATTACTAATCTATTACTCAAAAACGAAACCCAAAATCCCACATGGAGTTTTAAAGATAGGGGATCTTTGACTTGTATTTTTATGGCAAAAAAAATGGGTGAAAAGGTAACAGCTACCATTTCCTCGGGTAATATGGGAAATTCAATTGCTGCTTATGGTGCGAAAGCCGGTATTAAAGTAGTAGTGTTTGTTCCAGAATTTACCCCAAAAGAGAAGATTGTGGCAATGTCCATTCATGGTGCAACCATTGTAAAAGTAAAATCTGAAGATTATTCCATGATGAAGAAGCATATATTAAGTTTTGCCAAAAAACTTAACCTAAGAATTGTTTCGGGAAATGGACCAATTAGAGTCGAAGGGTATAAATTAACAGCTTTTGAAATGTTTGAACAAATGAAAAATAAGGTTCCGGATTACATTGCAGTTCCCACATCTGCTTGTGGACATATTAGAGGCTTATTTAAGGGGTACCGAGAACTGAAACAAGCGGGAATAACTAATAAATTACCCAAGATGATAGTTGTCCAGGCTAAAAATAATAGCCCGATCGTAACTGCTATTAAACAAGGGAAAAGTCACGTTGTGCCATTTTCAAATTTTCATACTATTGCCGAAGCTATTACTACCGGTAATCCCATGGGAGGAGATGAGATTATTCATAAAGCAAAAAAATATAATTGGCTTGCTGAAAGTGTATCAGAAGAAGAAATACTTGTTTCCCAAAGGAGGCTTGGAGAAGTTGGTTATTTTGTTGAACCAGCTTCTGCTACAAGTCTTTATGCGGTTAAAAAATTATTTAAGGCAGGAAAGATTGAAAAGGGAGCAACAGTTGTTATGATGTTAACCGGAACGGGATTAAAAGATTTAGATGTGTTCCAATATTATCATTTGAATGTTTTGGAAAGTGATATTAAAAAGATAGAAGACGATGTCCGGAATTTACTGAAAAATATTTACCATTTAAAAAGATAAAAAATAAGGAGATATTGATGGAGATATTGAATGTGGGATTAATCTTGATAACCGGTGTTGCAGCCGGATTTATGAATACTTTAGGAGGAGGAGGTTCCTTGCTTACTTTGCCGATGCTTATATTTTTAGGATCACCGGCAGCGGTAGCAAATGGAACTAACCGTATTGCCTTGATGGTTCAGAATGTTGTAGCAGTGAGTAATTTTCGAAGGAAAGGATTTTTTTATCCAAAGTTAGGCATCACTTTAGCTATCCCGGCAGTTTTAGGCTCTTTTTTAGGAGCAAGGATTGCCATATCTATTCCTGAAGAATTATTCCAAAGGGTTTTAGCAGTAATTATGATTATAATCCTAGTTTTAATTCTTACTCGCCCGGAGAAAAAGTTTTTTAAAAAAATTGAAGGGGAAAATTTAAGTTCTACACGCCTTATTATATCCATGTTTGTTTTTTTCGGCGTAGGTGTCTATGGTGGATTTATTCAAGCCGGAGTAGGATTTATTATTATCTCTGCCCTGGCTTTAATTACGGGAATGTCTTTGGTAAAAATTAATACTTTGAAAGTATTTATCGTTCTTATTTATGTTTTTTCTTCTTTTGTAGTTTTTATAATTCATGGTAAAGTAGATTGGATTTTAGGATTAACCTTAGCTATCGGGAATGCCCTTGGGGCATATTTGGGGAGTAATTTTGCGGTGAGTAAGGGAGATAAATGGATTAGAGTATTTATTGTTATTGCAATTTTATCTATGTCTGCTAAACTGCTTGGACTTTTTAATTTTTTGGGGTTATAAAGGAGATAAAAGATGTTTTTACCCACTACCAGAGAAGAGATGAAAAAATTATCCTGGGATAGGCTGGATGTAATTATTGTCACCGGGGATACTTATATAGACA
>JBAUBA010000164.1:0-12005 GCA_049676265.1 Atribacterota bacterium | reverse complement strand
AATGCTTCAAAACATAATCATAAAATTTACAGTGTAATAATTGTGTATTCCCATGGCTGTGATTTTCGATTGGTAGAAAGTTTAGAAAAAAAAGTCAAAGTCTTTTTGATAAAAATAAATGATGCTCCGGAGATTAAGCGCCAACTAACAAAGATGGGATTATCTACAGAAAATATAGATATTTTACTCAATTGCCGCACCTTAAAAAAGAATGGATTAGTGCCTTATGGTTTAAATAGAAATTATGCCTTAATTAGAGCTTTGTTGAGCGGTACAGAAGCATTAATTTTTATCGATACAGATGTCTATCCCAGAGTATTGGTAAAAGAAAACGATGAAGTAAGAGAAAATGAGATAGATTTTATCGGAAGACATTTAGAATATCTAAGGAAAAAAGAAGTTATTATTACCACCAGCGATTACTCCGGGTATTACATTATTCCACCCATGAGCTTTACCGGGATGAGGGAATTATTTATTGGTTTACAAAAAGAAGCTGCTTATGAATTTTTAAAAAATTCAGATGAACATAATTGTCTCAATTTAGATCATGATAAAAAGCGAAAAGTGTTTGCAACAAATAAAATTTTAGGAGGAAATGTCGCAATTAAACTAAGCGCTTTTAAAGAATTACCTCCTTTTTTCTCTATAGTGTACCATGTAAACGGCGAGAATGTTCTATCTCGAGGAGAGGATACCCTCCTGGGAGTTAAATTAAAAAAGAGCGATAAGAAATGTATCGATATAGATACCAAAATATTCCATAATACCTTTGGAAATTATCCTGAAGTACCGGATATAAAAAAAGATAAATCGATAAAAGATAGAATGTATTATACCTGTCTGGGCTGGATAGGAAGGAACCCCTTCCTTAATTGGCTAAAAGGTGAGGATGTAGAAGAGGTAAAAAATAGACAGAAGAAAAATATAATTATCGGCTCCAAAGCCGTGTCCTCCTATCTTAATGATGAGAGATTTTTAATCTTACCCGAAACCTTAGAAATATCTTACCAGAATTTAGAACGGGTAATTAGTGAATACAAAAATACTATGAGGGCCTGGAATGATTTTATCGGAAAATTATAAAACAAATGGGGAGGGTAAAAAATGAAAATATTAATAATAAACCATTTCCCCCTGGAGGGTTCGGGGAGTGGGGTTTACACTAAAAATTTAGCAAAAGAGCTAACCGAAATTGGGCATAAGGTTAAAGTTATATTTCCGGAAAATCGAAAGGTACCCCGGGAAATTTTTGAAATGAGACCGATAATGTTTAAAGATGACAGCAGCAAAGATTATGAAATTGATTTTAATTTTCCCTGTTTTACCAGCCATCCCCGGAGCAATACCACTTTTTATCAATTAAACAAAAAGCAGATGAGAGACTATATTGATATAATAGTTAGAGTTACCCAAGAAGAGACAGATAAGTTTAAACCTGATATTATCCACGCCCAGCACCTCTGGATTACCCCTTATGCTGCCCAAAAGACCGGTATTCCTTATGTAGTAACGGTGCACGGTACAGACCTGAAAGGATTTAAACAAGATAAAAGATATCATACTTACGCCCTGAAAGGCGCTCAAAATGCTCGAAAAGTTATTACCATATCAAAACAGGTAGACAGAGAAACCAAAGAGCTCTACCATATAGGGGACGAGAAAAGAAAAATTGTCTATAACGGGTATGATACCAAGCTTTTTAAAGTAACCAATGTTTCCCGAAAGGAAGCTTTGGAGAGGTTTGATATAAATGAGATAACGGATTATATTGTTTTTTTTGCCGGGAAATTAGCCCATTTTAAAGGGGTAGACATATTGTTAAAAGCTGCTAAAATATATGAAAACCAGATGAATAAAAAAGTCATGACCTTGATTGCCGGTAATGGGGTATTATATGATGAATTAAATAAACTTAAAAATTTTTTAGAGCTAAAAAATACCTTTTTCCTGGGTCATTTAAGCCAGGAGCAGCTTATCGATTTATTTAACATTGCCGATGTAAGTACTGTGCCTTCTCGGAGTGAACCTTTTGGATTGGTGGCCATAGAGGCACTGGCCTGCGGAACCCCGGTAGTAGGCACCAATCAGGGAGGGTTGCCTGATTTTATCAATGAAGATATCGGTGCCCTGGTCAATGTAGAGGATGATATTGCTCTGGCAGAAGCTATAATTAATGAGCTGGTAAGACCTGATAAAAATGTTAGAAGAAAACGGGCACACAAATACGCGGTTAATAATTTTTCATGGGAAAATACCATCAAGGAAGTAGAAAAAATATATAAGGAAGCAGTATTTTAACCAAGGAAAAATAAGTTTAATAAAAATTATTTACACAAAAGTGAAGGAGAAAGAAAATTATGCGGACTGTAGTAGTTATTCCTACTTATTGGGGGCGGAAAAAAGAGATTAGTTTTAAAGAAGGGGATATTGTATATGACCATGCTACCCCGGTTGATGAAGAAGGAACCCTGGGTCGGACACTGGAAAGTATGAAGATATTAAAAAAGAAAGATTTTAAATTAGTTATACTAATTTGTCCAACCCATAAGGAAATAGAACACCAAGCAGAAGAAAAAGTAAGAAAGATAGTTAAAGGGGTAAAGTTGGAAGTAGAAACCTATTTATTTACCCGAAAGACCTTAAAGAAGATTAAGAAATTCGGCAGAAATTCCGAATTAAAAGAGAATGTACTTTCTTTACTGAGCTTAGAGGGTTATGCCAATGTCAGGAATATGTGTATATTCTCTTCCCATATACTTAATTCTGATATTACAGTTTTAATCGATGATGATGAAGTTATAGAAAATCCTGATTTTATGGACATAGCCAGGGAATTCATCGGGAAAAGAGTGTATGGAGAAACCGTATACGGGGTAGCCGGCTATTATGTAAATAAGTATGGAAATTATTATGATGATGTAAACATGGAGCCCTGGATGACTTATTGGAATAGGTTTGGGAGTAAGTCCAAAGCCTTTGATAAGATAATCGGCTGCGGCCCCCGACTTAAACAAACTCCCTTTGCCTTTGGCGGAGCTATGGTAATTCATAAAAATCTATATCAGATAGTGCCTTTTGACCCCAATATTCCCAGAGGGGAAGACATCGATTATCTCATCAATGCGAAAATGTTTGGTTTTGATTTCTTCCTGGATAATAAATTAAGCATAAAACATTTACCTCCCGAAAAAACCCATTCTACCTGGAAGAGGACCAGAGAGGATATCTATAGATTTATTTACGAAAAATCTAAAATTGATTCCCAATACGAAGTAAGCAATATGAGGACAGTAACAGCGAAAGATTTTTCCCCATATCCCGGAGAATTTTTAACCTGTGAACTTGAAGACAAGATCTTCAAGACCAACTTGTTGCTTGCCCTGGAATATCTGGCAAATAATAAAGTAGAAGCCTGCAAGGAATCAATAAAAAATATATATTTAAGCATTCATGAAGCAATACCCGAGAAAGATCCTTTTACCGCTTACAGGAAGATACAGAAGTATTGGGAGAAATTAATAGATTTTACCCTGGATAACAAAAAAGAGATAAGAAGGATGATGGAAGAAAAAAATCTATTTAAAGTCGAGGTAACTGTCGATAAAGAACATTATGAAAAAATTAGCCTGAAAGAGAAAAAAGAAATATTAAAGAGAATGATAGAGTTTAAAGATTTTAGCGAAGAGGAGTTAGAAAAAATGGCTCAGATATCTGCAGTTAAAGCCTACAAAGAAGATGAATCCATCTTTAAAGAAGGTGATGAGGATTCCTCTTTTTATATAATGATCAGAGGCTGTCTGCGTATTATTAAATACAATGAAAGAAATGAAGAAATTATTTTAGCCGATATTTGCACTGGAGGATTCCTGGGAGAGACCGCTATTGTTAATGAAAGACACCGGGTAAATGCGGTGGCCAGTGAATTTGTAGAACTGCTCTTTTTAGAGCAGAAAAACCTTGAACTTTTAATTAAAGAAGACCCAAATCTGGGGAATAAAGTATTATTAGTATTTTTAGAAAAATTATCTAAAAAATTGGATAAAACCAACCGTTTATTCCAGGAGAATTATCTATTAAGCAGCTCCTCCCTTTCAGACATGGATTAATTATTTGCCTCTCCCCTCTCCCTTGAGGGGTTAGGGTGAGGGTGAAATATTTTCTGTCATTGCCGCGCCCTGATTTATCAGGGCGCGGCAATCTCTCTTTTTCCCTATGTCATTCCCATGAAACCTGTCCTCGACTTGATCGGGGAATGCGAAGCCAGCTCCCAGTTAATTTCCCCCACTTTTATTCATTTAATTATTTATTTTTATTGTAATATTTATAGAACCCATGTAAACTATAATGGTTTATTGTAAAATTAAATATATAAATTTATTAGTATCCATGCAGAATATATATATTATTATTCAGGGTTAGGCTATGAAAAAACAATTATTACAACAATTTAGTAGTATTTTTTCTATTTATAGTGGATTTCCTCGGTCTATCTATATTCTTTTTGTTTGCCGCGTGATAAATGCAATGGGTTATTTTGTTTTTCCATTTTTAACTTTATTTTTAAGTAGAAATCTTTCTCTTAGTGCTGATAAAGTTGGCCTTTATTTGATGTTTGTAGAAATTGGGAGAATAGTTGGTGCATTATTTGGAGGTAAATTTACAGATATCTTTGGTCGAAAGAATGCACTTATAGGTTTTCAATTTGCTATGTCAGCCTTCTTATTTCCCTGTGCATTTTTAGGAGATTCATTGCTTGTTCCCGGGCTTTTAATCATTGCAGCTTTTTTTAATGGGGCTACTCGTCCTGTCTATGATGCTATGATGGTTGATTTAAGTACTCCTAAAAACCGCAAAGAAGTATTTTCTTTCATATATTTAGGAATAAATCTTGGTTTTGGGATTGGTTCTCTCGTTGCCGGATTTTTATATACGCGATATATTAAGGTTTTGTTTTTAGGGAATGTAGCGGCAATTTTAATTGTATGCTTTTTTATTTTTTTTAATATTAAAGAAACTTTGTCTTGTGATGAACGATTAAAAAATAATAATGATAAATTAGTTCAAAAACAAAGTTTATTGAAAAAATTATTACGGAAACCGATCATATTATATTTTTCCCTGGTTTCCATCCTTTTTTATCTTGTTCATAGTCAGGTTTCTTTTTGTTTACCGTTACAAATCAATGATTTGTTTGGTCAAATAGGACCCCGATATTTTGGTATGATAATGAGTTTTAATTGTTTTATCGTGGTTTTTATAACCATGCCTGTTACTTATGTGAGTCGTAAAAATCGACCTATCCTTAATGTTGCTTTTTCCGGAATTCTTTTCGCCATTGGATTTGGGATACTTTACTGGATTTATCAGTTTAATTGGATATTAGGTTCTACCTTTATTTGGACCATCGGAGAAATTCTAATTCGTACTAATGCCGGTGTCTACATTGCTAATCATAGTCCGGTAACCCATCGAGGGCGGTTCACTTCTTTGGTTACTATTAGCGAAAGCATAAGCCGAATTATCGGACCACCTATATTGGGATTGGTCATTACCGGATTGGGTATCCGGCAAACATGGGTATTTATATTTGTTATTTCTATTATTGCCACCGTATTGATGTATCTGATTTATTTTGTCGAACGAGGCAGCAAATAATAAAGAGGAGAATAATCTCACACCTTGCAGCTCGTATCCTGCAACTTTCCTCTTTAATTCAAAAACTTCCCCCGATAAATAGGGACACCCATTTTCGTTGTATTATGAACACAAATATAATTTTATTCTAAAATAAATAGACACATCCCATCTTCTTAGACAATTAATATTTTACTTTTAAATTAGATAAATAGGGGAAGTTCCCTGACGGGAATGTCATAAGGAAGGTTCTATTGACAATGTAAAAGCAGCGTATAAACCAGAATCTATTCTGTAGTCGGATCTAAATCAGGGTACCCGGTTGATGATATAGAAAATATCTTAAGAAAATGCTGAATTCTCACTTGCACGGGAATGACAAAAGCCCTTTTTTTGTAAGGCTTTTAGCATTTTTTATGTAATGCAAATTTACTACCCTCTAAAAACCTTTTATTTACAAAGCTTTCAGACCCTCTTCAGGAGTGCCCTTTTAACGCACGTAGGGTGCCTTTTAAGGGGCATTAATTTTCGGAAAAACGGCAATTACGACCCACATTTTTGGCCTATTTTTGTCTTCTTCAAATCGGGGAACCCTTACAAATAGCCACTTTCAGATTTTAAAAGAGTGAAATTTTAGTCGAAAAAGTGCTGTTTTTGAGGGGTAAAGTATAGGTCATGGTGAAATTTGCTCATACAAGCAAAATCTCGCAATATTCCTTTAAACCCTTATTATATAAGGCTTTCAAGAGGGCATTTTTCCACAATTCTTACACATTTTCCCCATTTATAAGTAAGATATTGTTAGTCTTAATCCCCCTATCATTGCAAAAATGGCATACTGCCTTCCCGCTACCCCTAAAGATATAATAGATTTCTCTTATTATCACTTCTAGTTAGTAAATTGGCTTCATTTTTTATTATGATTAAATATATGATAATGATATAATTATAAATAATATAGTATGTAATAGAAACGATTTTATTGATAATATAAAAAAATTAAATATAATTTATCAGCAATAAAGACTCCAAACGTATTTATAAATATAGAGGATCAGGTATGAAAAAGATTATGAAGAAACAAGGGTTTCATCGTTGCGCCTGACGTCCCTTTAACAGGGGTTTTTATAATAATTTAATATTACTAAAGGAGAAATGTATGGAAGGATGGATTCTTAAAAAAAAGAAAGAAGAGGAAATAGAGGACGATTCTTATGAAATACTTCGCTTTAAGGAAGTCGCCAAAAAGCGAAGTATTAAAATACGGATTTTAAACCCGGAACAGTTTGATTTAATCGTGACTCGAGAAGATAAAAAAAGTATTGTTTTAGATAATCAATCAACCCAATTACCCCAATTTCTATTACCCCGGCAGGGGGCCAATACCCCTTATTTTTCCTTGGCTGTTATTCGTCATTTAGAACGTTTGGGGGTGCCTACATTTAACCCTTCTCATAGCATTGAGGCGGTTAAAGATAAGTTGTATACTCAACAGATATTAGCTGCCAGTAATTTGCCGGTACCCAAGACTATGCTTGCTCGTTATCCGTTGAATATCGATCTCATTGAGAAGGTGATTGCTTTTCCCGCAGTGGTAAAAACTATATCTGGCACTCAAGGCACCGGAGTATTTTTATGTGAAACTAAAAGTCATCTGGAGGATCTGATGCAGTTAATGGATACAGCGAAAACTAATGCCAATTTCATTATCCAGGAGTTCATTCATAATAGTCGGGGCAGAGACTTACGGGTCTTTGTTGTAGGAGGACGAGTCATTGCCTGCATGGAAAGAATTTCTAAGGATGGGAGCTTTAAAGCTAATTTCTCCCGAGGAGGGGAAGTCAAAGAATATCCGGTTAATGAAGAGATCGAATGGTTAGCTACTGAGAGTGCCCGTATATTAGGGTTGGACATTACCGGAATTGACTTACTATTTGATGGGGAGCATTTTAAAGTTTGCGAAGCTAATTCATCGCCGGGATTTAAGGGTTTAGAAAAATGTTGTCCGGTGAGTATCCCGGATACTATCTTTGATTTTATTCAAATTCGGCTTGGATTATTTGCAGAATAAAAAAGTATCTCAAGGGACAACAGTTCTTCTGACAATTGAACATTAAAGGAATAAGTTTGCATGCGTAAAATTTCAAGTGTCTTTACATTTAACATAGAATTATGTTAAGTAGAATAATATATGAAGTATGCAAGTTATTCTTTTAAAAAGAAGCCAGACCATCTTTTAGTAAAGCATTTTACATATTCATAATATAGGGGAGATTTTTAAATTTATTATGGATTTAGAAAATTATTTTAAAAATGGCAAAGTATATGTCTGGGAAGAAATTTTTGCAATAATTAAATCAAAGAAACCTTATCCTAATGCTTTTGCAAATATAATCGATAAGAACGAAACAACAGTGATTATAGAGCAATCTAAATATAACGATGAAGATGTAGTAGAAATTGAAAAAGGTTGGAAAATAATAACCTTTGATATGATTTTACCATTTGAATTAGTAGGGTTCCTGACAAAAGTTTCTAAAGTGCTCGCAGATGAAAAAATACCAATATTTGCTATTTCTGCTTATTCTACTGATCACATTTTAGTGAAGGAAAAAGATTTGGTAAGAACTGAGGGGAAGCTTAAAGAGCTTGGATGTGTTGTTGAAGAGAAGTAATATTTATTTTGATGTTATTTTATTCTCTCAAAAAGTTTTTCAAGGTATATTGATTTCATTTGTTTGCTGGCCATTATTTGTTTTATGGGAGGAAGTTTCAGAATAACCGAAAGAATGGCTGCCATCGCCCTGTGGCTGCCAAAGGCTTGATTATCAAATATAAGTTCCTGCAGTTTCCCTTTTTCTATCGCCATCAAGACAATCCGGTGGACTGAATTGACCGGCGTTATAATCTGCTCCTTACGCCTTTCAAGTATAATGTTTTTACTAGGGCATGCCCTAACACAGACCCCGCACCCCAGGCATATCTCTTCATTTATTTTGACCTTTTTGGACTTGTTGTTTATTTCATCATCATTCGAAACCCACTCTATAGCGGAGATAGGGCATGCTTTGACACATTTTCCACACCCGGAGCAGTTATCTTCATCAATTTTTGGAATGAAGGAAGTAGTCTGGACCGGATGGAGCATCCCGAATTTTTTTGCTGCTAACAGGAATTCGCAGCAACAACTACAGCAGTTACATATAAAACTGACATTATTTTTAACATTTTCTCCGCATTGAACAAGATTATACTCATAGGCTTTATCTAACAGCTCCATACATTCCGAGACTTCTACTCTCCGGGCATAATTGTGTCTTGTCAGGGATTTAGCGACATTGTTGAAAGTCATGCAGATATCCATGGGAGCATCACATGCCTTTCCCAAATGCTCCATTTTATGACGGCAATAGCACATGCTGATTCCTATATATAATGCGCTTTTTATGATATGACTTGCTTTTTCATAGTCCAGGATGGAGACAAGGTTGTCATTGGATAGGACTTCCTCCTGCACGAAAGCTCTTCCCAGTAATGCCTCACTACCTAAAAATAAATTCTTAACAAAATCTTCCTCAACGTTGAGGTACTGGTAAAAGAGTTCAGAAAGAAGCTTTTGATCAATATCCTGTCTGGTCCTCATCATCGAGAATTCAAAGAATCCTGCCATTGGTGGTGGAAGGACATATTTTTTAATTCCGTTATGTTCGGAATCCAGGAGGATTGCTCTTCGGGCTAATTCGTCTAATATTTTTTCGGTATTGACTTTATTTAATTTCCATATTCGACTTGCTGTGTTTATAGTGAAAGGTTTTATCGGAAGTTGAGAAACCAGCTCTGCTTCCTTTTCATTGAAAAGGATACTCAATATTTTGTATAAGGTCTCAGAAGGGGGAGCGCCCTGGGGGAACTTGTTTAATCTTTCTTCCAGTTTTTTATAAGCCGATTTTCCAACCATATGTGACATTGTTTGCACCTGCCCAAAGATTGTTTTTCTATATTCTATCATAAATATTTTATTGTAAGAAGGGGATATAAATTTAGATGGCATGAAATCTTTTATTTTACAAGGCTTTCTCGCTTGCTATTTTTTCACATTTTCCCCACATTTAGGCTGTTTAGCAAATTACAATTTGATGGATTCCCACCTTCTTCGCGGGAATGAAAGAGAAACAGGTGTAGGCTGTTATATTATTATTGTTTTTACTTGTTGTTAGTATGGAAAAATTCCACCAAGGTAGTGGATTTTTCTAAGGAGAGTACTGAAAAAGGGAGCGATAAGGAAACAGATCGCTCCCTTTTTTAAAGATGGATATCATTTGTATGCATAGTCTTGATTATACAATTTCTATCTCGACATGTTCTCCTTTTTCTTCATCATCTACATCTATGATTTTACCGGTAAACTCTGGGTCATTCATCGCTTTGTTGAGCTCATCCATATCGATTGGTATCTCTTTCCCTTCTATGTTGATTGCATTATTACCTAGCTTGCTAGCGAGATTCAATCCCCAATTGACTAAGCTGAAAGGAATGGTGACATTTACTTGTGGTTTTTCTCCTTTGGTAACGCGAATTTTTAAAAATCTCTTTTTCTTTGTGGATAGAGGAGTAATCTCCTCTTCTTCTTTGGTTTCCCTTAAAGCTTCCAGAAGCTCTGCTGCTTCCCCATCATTAATTTTTCCTTCTTTAAGCATTTCCAAAATTTTTCTAATTTCTTCTTTCATTTTTTTAAACTCCTTTTTAATTTTGTTTTTAGTTATTGTTTTGCTTCCTTCATTAATTTTATCGCCTCGGTAGCGCTAATTTCTCCTCTTTCCAGGGTATCTAAAATTTCTTTTTCCTTTAGCCCCTCACTTTCACTAAATAATCCCAGGGTAATTAGCAACTTATCCAAACGATTTTTTACAGTAGGGTAAGAGATGCCCATCCTTTCCTGAACTTCTTTAATATTTCCTCTGGAGCGGAGAAAGGCAATTAAAAAATTGCTGTCTTCTTCAGAGAGAGAAAGAAGTTTGTTTATAGGGAATTCTCCCTGAATTGTAGTGCTGCATTTGGGACATCTTAACTCTGTAATCTCCAGCATGGAGTTACAAGCCGGGCAAAGAGTCGGAATTTTCTTCATTATTCACCTCCATATTAATTATATAAATGTTTTTATTAATAATATTAATATAAATGTTTAATAATGTCAAGTAGAGATTGATAATATAACAAAATAATTTATAATTTTAAAATTTATTATGAAATTTTCTTTTTTTAATGTTTTTATTTCTTGTTTAGCATTTTGTTAATTTTCTTGAAATTCTAATTTTTTTAACATAAAATAGACCATACTGAAAGTGAAAGATAAAAAAGCTAAATTAGAAGAGGAGCAGAAGATTTGAAGACACCAACTTCCCAGGAGAATTTAAGCACAATTTTAGGAATATTGGCTATACTATTTTGGGGGACTACTATTGCCTTTTCGCGAAGCCTGACAGAACAGTTAGGACCTTTAACCACTGCTTCCTGGATATACTCGCTGAGCGGTATCTGGAGTTGTGTTTACCTATTTAGCGAACCTGGAAGAATTAAAAAAACCTTTCAACTTCCCATATTATATTTAATCGGTTGCGGAACTTTATTTATTTTTTATATGGTCTGTCTTTATTTGGCGGTGGGATTAGCTTTTAGCCGTGAACAGGTAATTGAAGTAAGTATTATTAATTATCTCTGGCCCGGTTTAACTCTGGTCTTTTCCCTTCCTATTTTACATAAGAAGGCGAAAATAACTTTAATTCCCGGGGTAGTTCTGGCTTTTAGCGGTTTTTATCTGGCCACTGTAAATAGTGGAATGTTTTCCTGGGAGGTATTCAAAGGGAATTTTCAAGTAAATTATTTTCCTTATTTATTAGCTTTTATGGCCGCTATTTCCTGGGGGCTCTATTCTATTTTAGCTCGCCGCTGGGCTGGTCATACTGAAGGTGGAGCAGTCCCCCTCTTTCTTTTAGGTACCGGATTAGTCTTAATCGTAATAAGGTTTATATTTCCAGAAGAATCTTATTGGACACCACGTGTAGTAATGGAACTTTTATATATGTCTATCTTTCCCACCTTTTTAGCTTATACTTTCTGGGATAGGGCTATGCGGAAAGGTAATATTATTTTAGTTGCCTCTCTTTCCTATTTTACTCCTTTGCTTTCTATAATTATCAGTTCTTTATATCTTCAGGTGGTAATTAAACCCAACCTCTGGATAGCCTGTGGTTTAGTTATTTTAGGAGCTGTTATCTGTAAATTTTCCATTATCGATAAAACTGAAAAAGAATCTGCCTAAAGCCTTGCTTTACTGGGGTAATTTCGTTGTAGGGGTTCGATTTATCGAA
>JBAUBA010000163.1:0-7802 GCA_049676265.1 Atribacterota bacterium | reverse complement strand
CTGGTCGGGGCGAGAGGACTTGAACCTCCGACCCCCTGAACCCCATTCAGGTGCGCTTCCAAACTGCGCTACGCCCCGACTTTTATATTATACTAAATGATTTTATTTATAGCAATAAAGTTTTGTTATTTTTTATTGGATTATTAAATTTATAGTTTGATGAATCTTTTTCCTTCGATTTCTTTTATTAGATCTTTCAGTTCGAGGATTAGTAAGATTTCGCTTACTTTACCAGCAGACAGTTTACTGGCTGTAATAATTTCATCTATTTGGGCAGGTTCTTTGTTAATTAAGCGGTAAATTATCTTTTCTTCTTCCTTTAGAGAAGTATTTACTTTAACTATTTCTTTTCCGGCTGTTTTTTGGGGAAAAACCATGTGTATTTCTTCCAAAATATCCTGATAATTGTCTACTAATTTTGCTCCCTGCTTTATTAAATTGTGTGTACCGTTGGATAAGGGAGAGTTTATATTACCCGGAATTGCAAATACTTCCCTGCCTTGATCGAGTGCGAAATCGGCGGTGATTAAGGCACCGCTCTTTTCAGCTGCCTCCACTACCACCGTTCCCAGACTTAATCCGCTGATAATACGATTCCTTCGGGGGAAGTTCTGTCTTTCCGGCAGAGTAAAAAGAGGAAATTCGCTTAGTACTGCTCCTGATTCTTGTATCTCTTGAGCTAATCTTCTATTTTCGGGAGGATATATATGATCAATACCGCAACCCAGCACTGCTATGGTCCGACCATTTACTGAAAGTGCGCCTTTATGAGCGGCCGTATCTATCCCCCGGGCCATTCCGCTGATTATAGTTAAACTGCTTAAAGCTAAATCTTTGCTTAATTTTTCAGCTACCATCTTTCCATAGTAGGTGGCTTTTCTCGAGCCCACGATAGAGATAGAATTTTTGTCTGCTTCAACGATGGTTCCTTTAAAATATAAAACCGGAGGAGGATAATGAATGGTTTTTAGGTTATCGGGATATTGGGCATCCTCAATGGTTATTACATTGACTTTATGTTTATCTATTAAATCTAATTCTTGTTCGGGATTAATACTATTTTTTTCTTCAAAAACCCTGGTGGCTATTTTAGAACTTAAATTTAGTATTTTGGATATTTCTCCTGATTTTGCCTGCCAGGCAGTATCGACTGAACCAAAGTATTCAAGTAATTTATAAAATCTTTTTGGACCTATATCCGTTATTTTATTCCAGGCCAGCCAGTATTGTAATGAATTTTTTTTCAAATAATGTTCCTCCTCGATTTCTTACGGGTTCAATGCATCGTACCCCTAGTATTGAATCCTAGTTTCTTTGACGCGATACGCGATACGCAATACGCAATACGAATATACTAATAAGGTCCCTTACTGACTAACAGGTTAACCTCTTTGCTGTTTATTTTTATATTTCCCGGTTCAGGAGTTTGGGCAATAACCATGTCCTTGGGTACGGAAAAATGATTGGTATAGGTAATTCTACCTAGAATCAGGCCAAATTCTTCGATAAGGGCAGTGGCTTCTTCCAGCTCTTTATTTTTGAGGTCAGGAATGGGTAGGGTAATAACTTTACTCCCATTGCTTACCACCACATAAACTTCTCTGTTCTTTTTTACTTTCGCCCCGCTGGCCGGATCCTGGGTGATAATTCTATTTTGAGAGATTCTTTCGTCAAATTCCTCACCGGAAATATATATCTTTAGCCCGGCATCATACAGTTTTTCCTGGGCAACTTTTAATTCATCACCGATTACCGGGGGAACAATGGTATCGGAAACATCTAACATGTTTTGGAATACCAGAAAGGCAGATAGCCCTCCGGCACCCACTATGAAAATTATGAAAACCGTGGCAAGAAATGATTTAAAGATAAAACGAAATATCTTCCCTATCCAATCCATTTACATCCCTACCCTTTTCTTATCATTTTGGCCATGAAGAATCCATCCAGTTCTAAATCTAAATTAGAAAGCCCGGGAAGTATCTGAATAAATTTCCTCTTCTTGTGCCGGGCTGATACATAATCTTCCAATTTTCGCTGTTTTAGAAATCCGCCTGGATCTTCTAATTCAAAATTAGGATGTTCTTCTAAAAATTTGCTTACTCTTTCCTCGTTTTCTTCCGGCTCGGTACTACAGGTAGAATATACTAATTTTCCCCCGATCTTCAGGTAGCAAGAAACAGTGTTTAATATTTCCCCTTGAAGTTTAGTCAACTTTTCAAATCTTTTTGCATCATAGTCTTGCCATTTCAGGTCAGGTTTTCTCCTTAAGACCCCCAGTCCGGTACAGGGAACATCTATTAAAACTTTATCTGCTGTCTTCAGATATTTTTCAGTTAATATGGCGCCATTATTTTCCCGGGTCTTTACTATATCAATGCCTAATCTTCGGCAGTTATTTTTTACCGTTAATAACCTTAACTTATTACTGTCCATTGCCAGGAGACTGCCTTTGTTGGCCATCAACTGGGCAAGATGGGTGGTCTTCCCGCCTGGTGCACTACAGACATCGATTACTGATTCACCGGGTGAAGGTTCCAGTAGATGAGAGACCAATATGGATGCTTCGTCCTGAATCTGGAATAATCCTTCCCGGTAAGCGGGAAACCTGGTTATATTGGAAAGCCCTTTAACATATAGTGCTTCTTCGGTAAAGAACCCTTCTCTTGCTTTAATGTTTTCCTTTTCTAAAATCTTTTTTAAATCAGAGCGGGATATTTTTAGAGTATTAGTTCTAATCACTAAAGGTGGTATCTTGTTGTTGGCCTGGCATATTCTAATCGTATCGGCAAAGCCAAATCTTTTTAACCAGCGCTCGACTATCTGCAGGGGGTGTGAATAGATGGTGGAAATGTAGAGAGCCATTTCTTTTCCCTTATCCGGCCAGCGAATATTCTCTCTGTTGCGAATAATATTTCTTAAAACACCATTTACAAATTTAGCTATTCCGGGATTCCCATATTTTTTTGTTAACTGCACTGATTCATTACATACTGCATAATCAGGCACTTTGTCTAAAAACAGAAGCTGATAAACGCCCATTCTTAATATATTTCTAATCAATACCGGGGTTTCAGATAGAGGTTTAGTAGAAAATTGAGATAGAGCCCAGTCTAATTTATTTCGGTTTCTTACCACCCCGTAGGTTATCTCATTGATAAAAGCCGCATCTCTGGTAGAAAATTTATTTTTGTCTAATGATTTGTTTAATAGAATATTAATAAAACCCTGTTTGGAATCAATTTTAACTAAAACAGTTAGTATTGTTTCTCTTGCGGGATCAACTTTTGTTATGTTCATAGATTTAATTTGTTTTATATTCCCTTCTATCTTCTATTTCTTAACATTATAAGCCTTAACAGCTGAAAGACTGCCATCGAGGCAGCAGCTACATAGGTTAATGCCGCGGCGCTTAAAACTTTTTTTACCGAATTAATTTCTTCTGCATCCGAAACAATATTTGCCCCAACCAACAGGTTTACCGCTCTCTTACTGGCATCAAATTCGACCGGCAGGGTGACTAACTGAAACAGGACGGCCAGGGAAAAGGCGATAATGCCGATATCCATCAAGGCGGGGAAACTGAAGATAAAGCCTATTAAAAACAGGGGGACCGCCATGCGGGAGCCGATATTGGTGACCGGTACCAGATTGCTGCGAAGGGAGAGCGGAAAATATTTTTTGGCATCTTGAAGGGCATGGCCAATCTCGTGGGCTACAATTCCCTGGGCAGCAATTGATTTACCATCATATATTTCATCGGAGAGGCCCAGTTTTTTCTGCCTGGGGTCATAGTGGTCAGAAAGGCGGCCTTTTATCGATTCTATCTTAACATTGCTTAAATTATTTCGTAATAATAGTTCTTCGGCTGTTTCCTTCCCGCTTAACCCGTTTTTGGCTAATATTTTTGAATATTTTGAATAAGTTGTTTTAATCTTGTATTGGGCATAAAGGGTTAAAATTATGGCTGGTATTAAAATAAATATGGTGCTGTCGAAAAAAAACATAAAAACCTCCTAACCTAATACATCTCCTGCTTTGATTTTATAACCATTAACAAACTGGTTCGCGATTAATTCTTTTGAGCCGGCAGGAATCAGCTTTAATATTTTTATAATACCCTTATCCCCGGTAGAGATCAAAATAGCATCCTTTTCAATTTTAACTACTCTTCCGGGTTTAGGGAAACCTGAACCTGTGTCCGCTTCATCCTGGTAATCTTCTAGAAATCTTGTCCGGGTAATTTTCAGTTTTCTACCCTGGTAATAGGTAAAAGCACCAGGGTAAGGAATGGTTCCTCTGATTAGATTATAAACCTTTTCTCCTTTATCGCTCCAGTCTATTTTACCATCTTCTTTGTTCATCTTTCGGGCAAAGGTCACCAGTTTAATATCCTGGGGAATTCCTTCTATCTTTCCGCTTTTTACTTTTTTTAAAAGTTTAGGGAGGGAATCAGCGCTTAGAGCAGATAGCCTGTAATAAAGTTCCCCGCAGGTCTCATCCGGGAAAATGTCTATCTTCTCCTGAAAGATGATATCTCCGGCATCTACTTTCTCATTCATAAACATAAAAGTTATTCCGGTCTCTTTTTCACCGTTTATAATAACCCTGTTAATGGGAGCAGCGCCCCGATATTTCGGCAGGAAAGAGCCGTGGATATTAATACATCCCATCTTGGGAATATTTAAGATATGGCGGGAAAGAATCTGGCCATAAGCAACCACCAGGATAATATCCGGGTTATATTCTTTCAATCTTTTCTGGGATTCCTTATCATTAATATTTTCCGGTTGGAATACTTCCAATCCCTTATCAAGTGCTATTTTTTTAATGGGGCTGGGCAATATTTTTCTACCACGCCCTTGAGGACGATCCGGCTGGGTAACTACCATAAGTTTCTTTTCTTTACTGTCTGCCAGTTTCTCTAAAACCGCACCGCCAAAATCTGCCGTTCCCATAAAAATAATTTTTAGCATGACTATCCCCTGTCACTTTTTTTTCTTTTTTAATTTATTTAACAATATCTGTCTTTCCATTCTTCCTATTCTGTCAATAAATAAAATTCCGTCTAAATGATCGATCTCATGCTGAAGCGCGCGGGCGGTTAAACCCTCTTTGGTAATTTCAATCGGGTCTCCGTTCTCGTTAAGTGCTTTCACCGTTACTTTTGATGAACGCTTGACCTGGCTATAGATACCGGGGACACTTAGACATCCCTCTTCTGCCACAACTTCTCCCTCGCTATTAACAATCATGGGATTTATCAATACTATTAACCCGTCTTCTTCTCCGTCAACAAGAATTATCCTTTTTGATACCCCCACTTGCGGGGCAGCAAGGCCTACTCCGGAATCGGCATACATGGTTTCAGCCATATCTTTTACAATATTTAATATTTCCGGGGTAACTTCTTTAACCGGTAATGCTTTTTCCCTTAAAACGGGTTCGCCGTATTCATTAATTTCTAATATTGCCATCTGTTTTCTCCTATAACTTTTAAATTGATTACACTAATTACAGGAAGATTACACCGATTAAATCTGTGTAATCTCTTTCTCATCTGTGTAATCATCCTCTAATCTGTGTAATCATTTTATCTCATATCATCCTTAACGGATCGACATCAATAATCAATCTGTTTTTTTGGTCAAAATGCTTTGATAACATTTTATCATATTTTTTCTTAAATGCCTGATTAAATTTTTCCAAATCTTTTACTTTTATCAAAAATTGTACCTTGAAGTCGTTTCTCGATTTCCATAATACCATATCTACAGCACCCAGCAATTTAAATTCCGCAGACTCTTTGTCTTTACGGAGGGATTCCAAATAACTGATTAGATATTCCGCCCTCTGTTTAACTACTTCTTTCTCTTCTCCCAAGATCATGATTTTAATGATGTGGGTATAGGGCGGATAACCCAGTTCTTTCCGCAATTCAATTTCTTTTTGGTAAAAATAATTATAATCCTGTTCTCTTAAGGCAACTATACAATGATCTTCGGGGTTAAAGGTCTGAATGATTACTTCTTTGGGAAAGCTGATTTCCCTGAAAGAGGAAATAACTTCGTTAAGCAGCTGAAAGGTCTTTTCACCTGAACGATAATCCGGCAGGTTAAGCAGAGTATCAGCGGAAATAATCCCTATTAAATCAACATTATTAAAATCTACTCCCTTTAACACCATCTGGGTGCCTATCAATATATCGGTATTCCCCTGATTGAATTCTTCCAGGATTCGCCGATAATCATCCTCTTTAATTAACGAATCCTGATCCAGGCGCCTTATTTCAGCATGGGTGAACATTTTCCTGATTTCACTCTCTAATTTTTGGGTTCCCATTCCCAGGGGGCGAATCTCTTTACTGCCGCATTTAGCACAAACATCCTTTACTTTTGACCTTTTCCCGCAGTTATGGCAAATCAGCTGAGCCCTTTTTTGAATATCCAAATGATAAGAAAGGGAAGTGCTGCAATCAGGACATTTAGGTATATGGCCGCACTGGCTGCAAATCATAAAACTGGAGAAACCCCTCTTGTTTAAAAAAAGTACGACCTGCCTTTTGTTCTTTAAACTTCTGGAAATGGCTTGTTGAAGTTCATAACTTATTATCTTTTTTTTGGATTTTTCCCTGGTCATATCTATTATAGTTTTTTTTAATAGATTTTCTCTTTCTCCTCCGCTGTTCAGCTCCGCCTCCAGAAAATTATTTTCCCAGACATTCCAGTAAGATTCCACAGATGGCGTTTCACTGCTCAGAAAGAGGGGGATGTTCTCCAATTCTGCTCTTTTTAGAGCCACTTCCCGGGCATTATAGCGGGGAGACCTTTCTTCTTTATACAGGCTGCTATGTTCCCGCTCCACGATAATCAGTCCTAATCTGTCAAAGGGCACAAATATGGATGACCTCATCCCCAGGGCTATATTTACCTGAGAATTTCTTATTTTAATCCATTTCTGATATTTGGCCTTCTGGTCTATCTTTTCATCAAAGACTACCATATTATCCTTAAATTCTTTTACCAGCAGTCCGGCTAATTCCGACAGATGAGATTCGGTAGGAGCTAATATAATGACCTGTCTCCCCTCTTTTAGGGTCTTTCGGATACATTTTAGATAGATTTTCATTCGGCTGTTAAAATCGTTCCCCCGGATTAGAATTGTTTGAAACTTTTTATTATTTAAAATATTTTCTATCTCTTTTAAGGGGGGCTTCTCTTTTATTTCTTCTGCGGAAAATATAATTTCCTTCTCCGCGGATTTGTCATTTTCGGTCTGCTGAGTAGGTTTTTGGGGTGAAATATCGTTTATATCGAATTTTTTAAGCCAGGCCTTGCGGGTTTTGGGAATAACATAATTTAAGGTCTTTTCCCAAGAACAGAGATAATAATTTGAAATCCACTGGGTTAATCTGATTACCCGGGAAGTGAGGAGAGGTTTTTTATCGGTTATTTGTGCGATGTCTTTTAAGTTTTTAACATCTGATTCGGCTAAAAATCCCACTACACACCCTGTAGTCACCTTACCCCGGAAAGGTATGGTCACTCTCGAGCCGAGGGATATCCGGTCTTTTAAATCCTGGGGAATACAGTAGTGAAATATTTTATCAAAATTATATTCTAAGATTACTATTTCGGCATATTTCTTTTCACTATGCATATTAATAAACTCATTAATACTATTATTCACTTTATTTTTATGATTTCATCTAAGATTTTTTCGGCCATATCAATTTTTGGCATCAGGGATAATTCCCGGACGGTTCCTTTGCTATTTATCAGACTGGCTTTATTTTTATCTGA
>JBAUBA010000162.1:0-4202 GCA_049676265.1 Atribacterota bacterium | reverse complement strand
GGTGAGCCTCATACATTGCTTGATCTCTTGACTTCTTGTCTTGGTATTTTAAAATTTCATTTAAGGACAGTCTGGTTACATAGCGCTGCTTTTTTGTTATCTCCCTTAAATTTTCTGTAACGCTCATCAAGTGTTTTATCTTATCGATAAAATTCTCCTGGCCAAGAAACAATTGCCCTTTTATCGCCTTTAAAGGGGAATCTGTTTTTATTCCAGAGCGGACAAAGGCTTGATAAAGGTTAGCGGCTTTCTTTTGCTCTTTGTCAAATTGAGAGAGAATCCAATCTGTGGTTAAACAGGGGATCCCTTCTTCCTGACCGGCAGTTGCTCGATAAGTACTCCACCTCCAGACTCCCGGGTCTTTTGCTATGCTTGCTCTTACCGGATTTAAGACTACATAGCGAGAAAGTTCCAGTAAATAGTTATCTTTATCCACCAGGATCGCTTGGTATCTCCCTTGAAAAAGATGGCCGACTCTCTGATGTCTTTGGTTGAACCGTTGGGTGTAGAGACCATTTAATTGTCTCATTCCTTTTGATAGGTTACCCTCTGGGGTTTCAATAAGCAGATGATAATGATTATTCATCAGGCAGTAGGCATGCAATAGGAAGCGATATCTTTTTACCACCGAACATAAGACCCTGAGGAAATCAGCAAAGTCTTCCTCGTCAAGGAAGATCGCCTGCCTGGCATTTCCTCTGGAAGTGATATGATAAACTGCTCCTTTAAATTCTATCCGTAATGGTCTGGTCATGTTGCCAATATAACATATCCTTTGTTATATTTCAAGACCTGACCCCATCTCTAACGACCCCATCTCTAACCATACAGGACTATACCAGTATTGAAGAACGTCCTGCTGAAATAGCAGACCGAATTATTCCCGGCCATTGGGAAGGTGATCTTCTCATGGGGCATAATAATGGTTCTGCCTTAGGTACCTTAGTTAAAGGAACCACCCTTATGACCTTCTTGGTTCAGCTTAAAGATAAAGATGCTACCGCAGTATGAGAATCTTTCGCTAAAGATAAACATCTTCCCAAGGGCTTAAAGCGTTCTCTAACCTACGACCAAGGCCAGGAAATGGCAAAACATAAACTTTTTACCAAGAGTACTCAGATTAAAGTTTACTTTGCGCATCCCCATTCTCCCTGGGAGCGTGGCACTAATGAAAACACCAATGCTTTGATTCGCCAATTTTTCCCCAAGGGTACGGATTTTTCAAAAGTAACATTAGCAAACATCAAAAAAGCACAGGATATGCTAAATGACCGGCCGCGGAAAACTCTAGGGTTTTTAACGCCGCATGAGGTCTTCAGAAAACTGTTGCACTTGTAACTTGAACCCAAGCTGTCCCTATTATATTCCTCCCTATTATATTCCTCCAATCCACCTAGTAATACGTAATATATTCCTAATTTTACTGTATTGTCTGGGTTATCTGGGTATTGTATCACCTCTTTACATCGTATTATATTTTTAGTATTATATTGTCAGTAAAACCGCACTCTGTTACATTCAGAAGAAAATGGGATGTATCTCTATTTTCTAATAACCTTTGATTAAAGGAGAATAAAAGATGATTAATGGCTTTTTTCAACAAACCTACTTCCAAAATAGAGTTATTGATTATATAATTTCCATCGCAATTTTTATTCTACTCGCTATATCTATTCAAATTATAAAAAGAATCCTACTAAAGTTACTCCAAACTTGGGCAAAAAAGACCACTACCAAAATAGATGATAAATTTGTGAAAGCCTTCGAAGAAAAAATAAAACCTTTTCTAAATTTAATTTATTTTGGTGCTTTTTATATTAGTATTAAACAGCTAACTATAGATTCGCATATTGAGAGATTTTTTAATATTTTCGTCATTATTCTTCTGACCTTCTTCGGAATTCGATTTTTACTATCTATCACCACCTATGGGCTTGAAATTTACTGGGTAAAAAAAGAAAAAGACCAAGCTAAAAAACAAGCATTAAAAGGCATTATTACCGTTATAAGAATCATCGTCTGGAGCATTGTCCTTATTATTCTCCTGGATAATTTAGGGGTTAAAATCTCAGCACTGGTGGCCGGCTTAGGTATTGGTGGTATTGCTATTGCTCTTGCTGCCCAAACTGTTTTGGGAGATTTATTCAGTTGTTTTATCATTTTCTTTGACCGCCCTTTTGTGATCGGTGATTTTATTATCATTGATGAATTTAAAGGTACTGTAGACCATATAGGTCTTAAAACAACCCGTCTAATTAGCTTAGGGGGCGAACAACTAATCTTTTCCAATACAGACCTAACTAATTCTAGAATAAGAAACTATAAACGAATGGAGCGACGACGAGCTGTATTCCAATTTGGAATTATTTATCAAACTACCTTGGCACAATTAAAGAAAATACCCCAGATAGTTGAAGAAATTATCACACAAATTCCAGAAACAACCTTTGATCGAGCTCACTTTGCTTCTTATGCTGATTTTAGTTTAAACTTTGAAGTGGTGTATCATATCAACAATAGTGACTATAAAAAATATATGGATATTCAGCAAGAAATTAATTTTCAACTTAAAGAAGCTTTCGAAAAACAAAAAATTGAATTTGCATATCCTACTCAAACCGTATTTCTTTCCAACGAAAATAAAAAATAACCATTATTTGAGTTAAAATTTTTATGATGACAATCTCTTGGAAAAAATGATGTTTTGAGAAATATCTTTAAAGATAAGAAAAGATACTTATATCTCAAGTATTTATCATTACAGTTTGGCATATCGAAGAAATTTATTTATATTCTTTTAATAAGGAGGTTAGCCATGCAAATTTATTTAATTTTAGCGACGCTAATTACTATTTCTATTATCGTTTTTTCCTTTCAAAATCCCTTTCCCCTTGTGGTTTATTTTCTTAATTGGGAAGTAAAAAGCTCTGTTACATTCATTTTAATTATTGCCTTTATTGCCGGAATATTAACCAGCTTTTTAGTAACTACTATATTAAGAATAAAAAGAATGCGACTAGTTGCCCGTCAGAAAAAGAAAATGCTGAACTAACCAAAGAAGAAATAAAATAAGGGAAGAAATAAAATAAAGGTTTTTGGAGAAAAACTACCATCTAATACTCTAATTTAATCTGCAATTATATTATTATATTATTCATTCATTTAATATTTAATCCATCTATTATTTAATCTTTTTAGTAGACGAGGTAAAATTAATTTGATTGCTCTGTCTAAAAGAAAATTTCTTTTATTCCTTTTAATAGTTATAGTATTTATCATAATTTTAGGATTAAGCTATCTTTTTATTTTAAATAGCGAACCATTTAAAGATTATCTAAAACCAATAATCGCTAAGCAATTAGAAAATAATCTGGGCAAAAGCGTGCGTATCGAAGAAATTCAGTCGGTTTCTTTCAATTCATTAGTATTTTCTAATCTAATTATTTTAGAAAATACTATAGCCGGAGAAAGTATTACTTTGTTAGAAGCAGAGAGGGTTACAATAAATTTCCGGTTTACATTGCCCTTTCCACAATTTAAAAACTGGCAATTAGCTATCACACAGCTTACCTTTCAAAAAGCTAACTTAAATCTTCAACGAGATATACAAGGAAATTTTGATATGGTAAAAAATCTCAATCTTCAGCCGGAAATGATTAAAAATAATCTTACTTTCAACAAAATTTCTTTTAAAGATAGCACCCTACTCTTTCAAGATGATTTTGTCTATCAGACCGAAAGATTATCTACTGAGATTAAAAACCTAAATGGTTTTCTTGACTTAAATAACTTACCAAAAGTTGAATTTGAATTTAATGGTTTAATAGAAGAAGATAGCTCACCGATTACCATACAAGGATATTTATTTATTGACCAACCTCTCTATTCCCTAAATTGTCAGCTTATAAATGCTGATATGATGCATTTTCAACATTATATCAATGGTCTCGAACTTTTAAATCTGGAAAACGGTCGATTTGATTTACAGCTGGTCTTAAACTCTGATCCAACTTTAGAACCTGCTAAAATATCCTGGCAGGGCGAAGCATCATTTCAAGGAGTTAATTTACGGCCCGACTCTCTCAATAGAATATTCTTGGAAAATGCTCATGGTATAATTCAATTCCAAGAATCAGAGATTCAAATCAATACCCTTCAAGGATTCTTTCATAACCAACCTTTCTATCTCAATGGGACACTTT
>JBAUBA010000161.1:0-11617 GCA_049676265.1 Atribacterota bacterium | reverse complement strand
GGATCAAACTTTGCCGGTCTTTTCTTACCATTTGTGAAAGATAAGATTGAAGGACGAAAACCTGATTTAAGAATAATAAATGTTGAACCGGCAAGCTGTCCGACTTTAACCAGGGGTCCTTATGGGTATGATTATGGTGATGTAGCCGGACTTACTCCTTTAATGAAAATGTTTACTCTGGGGCATGGTTTTATTCCCCCACCGGTTCACGCTGGCGGTTTAAGGTATCACGGAATGGCTCCCATTATCTGTCATCTACTAAAATTGGGATTAGTGGAAGCTCGGGCAGAACATCAATTAGGTACTTTTGAAGCCGGAGTGACTTTTGCCAGAAATGAAGGGATTATTAGTGCTCCGGAAACCAACCATGCTATCCGCGCTACTATTGATGAGGCATTAAAATGTAAAGAATCCGGAGAGTCAAAAACAATACTACTGGGTCATAGTGGACATGGTCATGTGGATATGGCTGCTTATGAAGCTTACTTTGCCGGAAAGTTAAAAGATTATGCCTACCCCCAGGAAAAAATTGAAGAAGCCTTAAAGGATTTACCCAAAGTGTAGCAGGTGGTTCTGCAGGTGTGCTAGGGGTCAGGTCTTCACATTTGACATAAGTTACCTAATTATCTACCTTAAGATTCACTTATGTCAAATGTGAAGACCTGACCCCTAAAAGTCCTCTGTCAGGTTTCAAATAAATTTTTTTTAAATATTATTAAAAAAGAAGGAATTTTAATATCGTATAGAGTATATATATAATAATACTTTTTTATTCTATGCATTATCTTTGTGCTTTTAAAAAGAACTTATAAAGAGAATTTTATTTAAGATATTTTAAAATAACAAGAAATTGGAGGTTACAAAAATGAGAAAGGGAAGAAATATAAAATTGATAGTTTTAATGGTTTTAATAATTGTCTTAACGATTTCGAGTCTGGGATTTTCTCAAGAACTGCCCAGAGTAGCAGTTATCGGATTTGACTCAACTGCCCCGGGATACATCTGGCATATTAATTCGGAATTATCCAAGGCCGCTACAGATTTAATGATAAATGCCCTGATAAAGACTGAACGCTTTCGGGTATTCGAAAGGGTTAAGTTAGATGCCATCTTGAAAGAACAAGATTTTCAAGCTTACTCCGGAAGAGTCGACCCTTCAACCGCAGTTAAAATTGGAAAAATGCTTGGTGTAGATTTGATAGTTACCGGAAGTGTGACCAGTATACTTTACCAGAAATCAGGAGGAATTAAGTTAGGGCCGGTAAGTCTAAAAAAATCAACTGCTTCAGTAACCATGACAGTAAGGGCTATCAATGTGACCACCGGAGAGATTATTTTTTCTGAAGTAAAAAAAGGAACTACTTCCAAATCCGGAGTATCTATTCGTATTCCTGTGGCAGGAGGATTTGGCTTGTCTTCGGAATCGGTAACTGATATTTTTTCTGCAATAGAGGATGTATGCCTGCAAGCTGCAGTGGAATTTGCGGCAAAGTTAGATAGTAAGGCAATGGTAGTCTCTTCCTTGCCTTTAGAGGGATATGTAGTAAAAGTAGAATCAACTTCAAGTGGAGAAATAACTAAAGTGTATATAAATCTGGGGGAAGATTCTGGCATCAAAGTAGGAGATGAAATAAAAATCTTCCAGGAAGGGGAAGTTATATTAGATCCTAAAACTAATGAAATCCTGGATAGAGAATTAGATTTAATTGCACAGGCAAGGATAATGACGGTTAAAGAAAAACTTTCTATAGCCCTGGTTACAACTAAATTTTCCAATGCAGATATAATGCCCACTGACATCGTAGAAGTTATAAGATAAAGAGGAAAAAGATAAAAGAGTTTCTTGAAAACAAGAAAAGTAAATAATATGACAAAAAAGTTAAATTTGCAAATCAAATATCCAGAGATCGGAATCTGTGGACTTTCTTGCAGACTTTGCCCCCGTTATCACACCGAAAGTAAAAGCAGATGCGGAGGGTGCAAGGGTGAATTTAGAATGTCTGCCGGGTGTCCTTTTATCACTTGTGTGATAAAGAAAAAAGGAATTGAATTTTGTTGGCAATGTACAGAAAATGAAACTTGTGAAAAGTGGAGAAAGCATAGAGGATTTAGCAAACAAGTAGATTCTTTTATCTGTTATCAGAAATTGGAAGATAATATTACTTTTATTCAGAAGAATGGAGTTTATGAGTTTGAAAAGATACAGAAAAAAAGAGAAGACTTATTAAAAGAGATGTTACATGAATTTAACGAAGGACGCTCTAAAAGTTATTATTGTATTGCCGCAACAGTGTTAGAGATTGAAGAATTAGAGGAGGCACTGACTAAGGCCAAGAAAGATTCGATTGGTTTAGAAATTAAAGGTAAATCCAAGGTTCTCCACTCAATATTAAATGAAATTGCCAAGAGAAAGAATTATTACTTAAAATTAAGAAGAGGATAAACTAAATATGAAAAATTTAATGGATTGGGTACAGAAAGCTCTGGGCTTGAGTCCCGAAGTACAAGTCAAGATGTTTGCTTCGCTGATTATAGGCTTAATTCTCTGGATTCTTTACTCTTTGGTTGTCAAGATTGTTTTACGCAGAACTGAAAATGTACGTACCCGTTACAGTTGGAGAAAAACATCAGGTTATATATTTATTGTTTTAGGTATATTTTTTATAGGACGTGTATGGTTTAGCGGTTTTCAGTCTATAGCCACTTACCTGGGTTTATTGTCAGCCGGAATAGCCATTGCCTTAAAGGATGTAGTGGCCAATTTCGCGGGATGGCTCTTTATCATCAGCCGGAGACCTTTTTCTGTAGGAGACCGGATTCAAATTGGGAATTATGCCGGGGATGTTATCGATACCCGGGTTTTCCAATTTACTCTTTTGGAGATTGGTAATTGGGTAAATGCCGACCAGAGTACTGGTCGAATTGTCCATATTCCTAACGGCATGGTGTTAAGTGAGGTGCTGGCAAATTACAGCAAAGGATTTCAATATATCTGGAATGAAATTCCGGTTCTGATAACTTTCGAAAGTAATTGGAAAAAAGCCAAAAAAATATTACAGAAAATTGCCGATAAGGATGCTGAACAATTAAGCAAAGCAGCTGAGAAGAGAGTAAAAGAAGCCAGTAAAAAATTTATGATATTATATTCTAAACTTACTCCCATTGTTTATACCAGTGTGCAGGATAGCGGAGTCTTGTTAACAATACGTTATCTTTGTGAACCTCAACGTCGTCGGGACAGCGAGCAGGTAATTTGGGAAGATATCTTAAAAGAATTCACCCGAAATAACGATATAGATTTCGCCTACCCTACCCAGCGTTTCTATAATAACAAGCTTGAGGGTGAAAATTTTGTCAAAGGACCATTACCTGACAAAGTTAAAATTAAAAGAAATTAAAAGAAAGGGGTGAGATTTGTATGCAGTTACAATTGATTGTGGCTATTATTGTGGCTATTCTTGCTGTTGTTTTTGCGCTTCAGAATGCAGTTCCTATAACGGTAAGCTTTCTGACCTGGAGATTTGAAAGCTCATTAGCGCTAGTCCTTTTAATTACTGTCGCTTTGGGAGTTATAATGAGCTTATTGGTCTCGGTACCTTCAAAAATAAAGAGAATGAAATTAATTTCCAGTCAGAAGAAGAAGATTCAGGAACTGGCAAGCGGTCTACAAAAAGAGGCTGAAAACAAAATAGAAGAAGAAATTGAGAGCGAAGAACCAGAATTACCCTTGGAATAAATAACCCTGATTAAATCCACGAACCAATATTGTAATTTATTAGGTATTATATTTATATAAATTAAAACGAGGTGAATTACATTGTCTAAACTGGTTAAGAAAAAGTCAAAAAAGGTAGGACTTCCTCCGGGAAGTATAGTCCATATCGGAAATAAGAGAGCTGAAAAGACCAAGATTACCATTGTTGATTATAACGAAGAACAGTTTCAAGAGAAGGAAGTAAAAACGGTTAAAGAATGTTGCCCTTATAAAGAAAAACCAACCATAACCTGGATAAATATAGATGGTGTGCACGAGGTTAAGATTATAGAAGAACTGGGGAAAATTTACAATTTTCATCCCCTAATTTTGGAAGATATTGTGGATACCGATCAACGTCCCAAAATAAAAGATTTTGGAGATTATATTTTTATTATTTTAAAGATGCATTACTATGATAAGGAGAATAATGAAATAAAGATTGAGCAGGTGAGTTTAATTTTTGGGAAGAATTATGTTATCTCTTTTCAGGAAAGAGAAGGAGATGTTTTTGATTCTATTAGAGAGAGAATTAGAAATAATATTGGGCGTATAAGAAAGGCAAGAGCGGATTATCTTATTTATGCCTTAATGGATGCCATCATTGATAATTATTTTACCATACTTGAAAAGCTAGGGGAGGAGACCGAGGATCTAGAAGCTAAAGTAATTAAAGATCCCGTACCAGCTAACTTACAAATAATTTATAAATTAAAAAGCGAGTTAATTTTTTTACGTAAATCTGTTTGGCCCTTAAGAGAAGTAATTAGTATCCTGGAAAAAGGAGAATCGGTTCTTATTGATAAGTCTACCAATATTTATCTAAGAGATATATATGGTCATACCATTCAGGTTATGGACACTGTAGAGACTTTAAGAGATGTAATCTCAGGAACTCTTGATGTTTATCTTTCCAGTGTAAGTAACAAAATGAATGAAATTATGAAAGTATTAACCATTATTGCCACTATATTTATTCCCTTGACTTTTATCGCCGGTGTTTATGGCATGAATTTTCAATATATGCCAGAACTTAAATGGGTTTGGGCCTACCCGTTAATTTTATCAGTGATGCTAATTATAGGGATTGTTATGGTCATCTTTTTTAAAAGGAGAAAATGGATGTGAAGTTAAACTCTGGTCTTATTTATTTTCTTGCAAATCCTGACTAATCTTGTTATAATTCTTAATCAAGAAATTATTTTAAAAATATCTGTAAACTGCTTAAGGAGGCTTCTTTTATGCTGATAAATTCTGTTCTGGATGCAATAGGAAACATCCCTTTAATTCAATTAAAAAAGATGTCTTCGGGAAATGTATTTGTTAAAGCTGAACACTTGAATCCCGGGGGAAGTATTAAAGATAGAGTAGCCAAAAACATCATTGAAATGGCGGAAAAAGAAGGAAAGCTTAAACCGGGTATGACCATTATAGAGGCTACTTCCGGGAATACCGGAATCGGTCTAACTTTAGTAGGAGTGCAGAAGGGCTACCGGGTAATTTGTGTGATGCCTGAAAATATGAGCGAAGAACGGAAGAAAATAATTCAGGCTTTTGGGGGCGAGATTATCTTTACTTCAGCCCAAGGAAGCCTGCCCGGAAGTATAAAAAAGATGAGAGAGATTACCAACGCAAAACCGGAAAAGTATTTTGTAGCCGACCAGTTTGTAAATCCCCATAATCCCGAGATTCATTATCAGCAGATTGCCCCTGAAATTTGGGAAGATATGAAGGGGAAGATAGATGTATTTGTAGCTGGAGTAGGGAGTGGAGGAACCCTTCAAGGGATTGGAAAATTTTTAAAGGAAAAGAATCCTAAAGTAAAAATTGTAGCAGTAGAACCCAAAAACAGTTCCGCCTTATTAGGCCAAGAACCAGGACTTCATCAGATTCAGGGGATTGGTGATGGATTTATTCCCGCTGTTCTGGATGTAAAAATGGTGGATATGGTATTTACTGTTACTGATGAAGAAGCCATTGAAACTACCCGGCAGCTCTCCAGAGAAGAGGGGTTATTGGTAGGAACTTCATCTGGGGCAAATGTTTTTGCCGCCCTTCATGTAGATAATGGGCGTAACCGGGTGGTGACCGTACTACCTGATCGGGCAGAGAGATATTTCAGTACCGCTCTTCTTTAGTTTTAGTCAGTTTATCAAAGTTTATCAAAGTTTGTCAAAGAACCGTTGTCCCCTGGCAAGTTCTGTCAAATCTTTAGACCTAATCCCTTTGACTTCTTTTTTTAGATTTTAATAAGGTAATTCGTAATATTATAAATATAATTTTTAGGCATTATAATATTAACAATATAAAAACAAAATCTGCTAATCAAATAATTTTAGATAGAGATAGAGAAAAGCCAAAAAATATAAGTCTCTAAAAGGATAAACGGAATATATGAAAGGTAAAGAAAAAACTAAAGAGCAGCTGCAAAATGAATTAATGGAATTGCGCCAACAAATTACTGAGTTACAAAAATCGGAGATCAAACATCGGCAAGTAGAAGAAACTTTAGGTGAAAATGAGGAAAAATATAGAATTCTCGTAGAGATGGCTGCTGATGGCGTTCTCATAGAGACAGTAGAAGGCCGTATACTTGAATGTAATACTGCTGGAGCAAAGATATATGGGTACACTAAAGAAGAGATGATTGGACTGACTTTGGCTGACTTAGTTCCAGAAGCGTTTGCGCAGAAATTACCCAGGGTTATTACCAACAAGGAAACGACCCATGGTATTTTTTTACCCCGGATAAGCAAAAAGAAAAATGGCACCATCTTTCCCACCGAAATCGCCTCAAAGATTATTAATATCGCAGGAAAGCCCAGACTCATTGCTTATGTTCGTGATATCACCAAACGTAAAAAAGCAGAGAAAAAACTTAGGAAAGCAAGAAATATGTTTATTAGTCTATTTAATAGCAGTCCGGAAGCCGTCCTTTATCATGATAAAGAAGGTCGCATTATAAATATAAATCCCCGTTTTACTGAATTATTCGGCTATACTTTAGATGAGCTTAAGGGCAGAAACATTCTTGAGGGTATGATTTATCCCGATGATAAGATAGCCGAAGGAAAGAGATTAACCAGAAAGGCTTTAACCTTAGAAGGTTTTACTGGCTATGAGACTATTAGGAAGAATAAAAATGGCACTTTAATTCCCGTAATTATATCTGCATCTCCAGTTATAATTAATGGAAAGATTCAGGGAACTATCGGTATATATAGAGACATTACTGAACGCAAAAAATACGAAGAAACTTTACAAAAGAGTCAGCAGGAATTTGCCAGTCTGTTTAACAACAGCCCGCAAGCTTTAGTCCATTTAAACTCTAAGAGCAATGTCGTAAACATAAACCCCCGCTTTACTGAACTATTCGGCTATAGTTTAGAAGAGATAAAAGGCAAAAATATCAATGATGGAATAATTCATCCCCCGAATAAGAGAGAAGAAGGAAAAAATCTGGATAATACAGCCTTGTCTGAAGGATATTTTAATTATGAAAGCATTAGAATAAAGAAAGACGGTACTTGTTTCCCGGTTTCTATATCCGGTTCTAATATAGTAATTGGCGGACAGATAAAAGGGATAATAGGTACCTATTTTGATATCACTGAACGTAAGAAAATGGAAGGAAAACTGGAAAAGTTAGCCCATTTTGATGCCCTTACCAGGTGCTACAGTAGAGGGTATGGTCTAAGCCTACTTGAACAACAGATTAAGACAGCTAAGCGAAAGAAAACTACTGTCCTCTTGATCTATCTTGATATAGATGGCTTTAAACATATCAACGATACCTTCGGTCATAAAGAAGGAGATGAGGTCTTAAAAGAAGCAACCAAACTCTTTCAATCTACCCTAAGAAAGATGGATATCATCTGCCGTATCGGAGGAGATGAATTCTTGCTCATCTTCCTGGAAAACTCCTTAAATGATGCCTCCTTTATTAGAGGGAGGTTAAATAAAAGTTTAAAGAAATTAAATCAGAAACTGGCAAAACCCTATGAAATAGATTTCAGCATCGGTCTTTCTGTTTATGACCCATCAAATCCTCTATCTATAGAAGAACTTATCAGAATAGCTGATGAGAATATGTATGAAGAAAAGAAAAAGAAAAAAGAAGGAAAATAAACAACTCATCACGTATGGAAAGATATTTTAATCAACAGAAGGAGGGTAATCAAATGAAAAAGATTAGATGGGGTGTCCTGAGCACCGCCAGAATTGGTACCGAAACAGTGATTCCCGCTATGCAATTGGGCGAGTATTGCACGATTACCGCTATTGCTTCGCGCCAATTGGAAAAGGCGCAGGCAGCAGCCAGGCAATTAGGTATTAAGAAGGCTTATGGTTCCTACGAAGAACTGTTGTCCGACCCCGACATCGATGCTGTTTATATCCCGCTCCCCAATCATCTGCATGTATCCTGGGCTATCAAAGCACTAAACGCCGGTAAACATGTTTTGTGCGAAAAACCCATTGGCCTGAATGCAGCCGAAGCTAAAAAATTACTGGACACTTCCCGGAAATTTCCACACCTAAAGGTAATGGAAGCATTTATGTATCGTCACCATCCGCAGTGGCAGCGAGCGAAGCAACGGGTTACCGAAGGGAAAATCGGCGAATTAAGGACGATTCAGACTTTCTTCTCCTACTACAATACCAACCCCGATAATATTCGCAACAAAGCTGATATTGGCGGCGGGGGACTGATGGATATTGGTTGTTATTGTATTTCGCTTTCGCGGTTTATCTTTGGGGCTGAGCCCTGGCGGGTCTGCGGCATTATGGAAGAAGATCCAAATATGAAAGTTGACCGTCTAACTTCTGGTATATTGGAGTTTGCCAGTGGTAGTTCTACATTTACCTGTGCTACCCAGCTAGCACCTTACCAGCGGGTTAATATTTTTGGTACCAAAGGGCGGATTGAAATCGAAATACCTTTCAATGCCCCGTCTGACCGGCCCTGTAAAATATGGTATGGAGATGGCAACAAGATTGAAGAGGTGGTGCTGGAGGTTTGTAACCAGTATACTATTCAGGGAGATTTGTTTTCCCGGGCAGTGCTGGAAGATAGAGAGGTCCCGGTACCGCTGGAAGATGCTGTGGCGAATATGCATGTAATCGAAGCACTCATCAGCAGTGACAGGAAGAGAAAATGGGTTAACCTTGATGCAGGCACTACTGCCTCTAACGGTTAACTAAATTATCTTGTATCTGTATTTATTAATGATGTGTCATTCCCATGAAACCTGTCCTCGACCTGATCGGGGAATGGGATGCCATCCTTTCCTCTTCATCTAAAAACCGAAAACCGATAACTGAAAACTTTTCTTTCAAAAAAGAAGGATTTTTCCTCATCCTTGTCGTATCTTAATATTAGTATTTCAAAAACATTTATAATTTTATTTTAAAGTGTAGATGCAGTGAGTCAGTTTAATTATCTGTAAGTAGATTACTAATCTGGTTTACACACCATATTTAATTATTTAATTAATTAAAGGGGGAGAAAATACTATGGAAAAGAAAGATGAGCGCCCTTCCGAAAAAGAAAGAAGATTAGGAGAAGACCGCAGAAAATTTAATGGTCCAAATTACAAAGGACCTGAACGAAGAAGTAGCCGGGACAGAAGAACCGGTGAAAACAGAAGAAAATCCGAGAAATAGCATATCCTTTTAAAATGAGTGGTTAAAATGAAAATTTTACCAATTAGCAGAAATAACCGATTTCAAATGGGAAGAATGGACAGAAGAAAGTGGCGCAATAATTACTATTGAATAAAAGGTTAATCATTTTTTAATTTAAAACTTTACTCATATATGCTGCAATTCGTAAATAAAAGATATAAAGGTGGTAAAATGAAATACAGGGATATCCGGGAAATATCAATGAACCTTATTCCCGTAGCAGCCTTTCTTCTTGCATTATTAATTGGAACAATTATGATTGCCTTTCTCGGAGTAAACCCCCTGGTTGCTTACCAGGCCCTGCTCAAGGGTGCGTTTGGGAGTATGAATGCTATAGCAGACACAGTAGTCAAGGCAACTCCTTTACTTTTTGTAGGACTGGGAATCTGTATTGCCTTCCGTGCCGGTGTCTTAAACATTGGCGGGGAGGGACAACTTGTAGCCGGGGCTCTCTCTGCAACCATTGTTTGTCTTAACTTTCCAAATTTACCAGGCTGGATACTAATTATAATCGCTTTGACCATTGGACTCCTCTGCGGAGCAATATGGGCAGGAATTGCTGGATTTCTTAAAGCTTATTTTAATGTAAACGAAATCTTGAGCACCATCATGCTGAATTATATTGCGGCTTATGGGATGAATTATCTTCTTAGCGGACCGATAATGGACCCGCTCCAGATAAAGCTTGGCTCTTTTATCCCCCAAACTGCCCGTTTAACTAAAGCAGTTGACCTTCCCCGCCTTATTCCTACCCGCCTGCATTTTGGAATAATAATAGCAGTTGTTTTCGCTATTCTGGTCTACGTTTTTCTCTGGCGGACGACAATAGGGTTTCGTATTCGCATGATAGGACAAAATATACAGGCTTCGCGAGCGTCTGGAATTAATGTACAGAAATATATGGTCCTTGCTTTTGTCTTGAGCGGAGCTTTGGTAGGGTTGGGCGGAGCAATTGAAGTGTTAGGAGTTCATCATCGGATTTTTACTGATGGTTCTGTATCCGGTTTTACCGGTAGTGCGGGCTTTAACGGGATTGTGGCTGCTTTGTTTGGCCAGCTTCATCCTATTGGGACAATCCCGGCTTCCCTGTTATTAGGCGCGCTTCTTACCGGAGCAAATAAAATGCAAAGAGTAGTACAAGTGCCTTCTGCATTGATTGGCGCTTTAAACGGTCTAATTGTAATCTTTGTAGTAGGAAGTGAGTATCTACGTCGTAGCCAGACTCGACGAGTGGAGCAAACTTCAAAAGCGAAAAGCAATTCCAAAAATATAAATATAAATAAAAATAAAAAGGAGCGCAAATAATGGAAGCAATTATTATTGGGATAGCAAAATCTGCAATTCGCCTTGCAACACCATATCTCTATGCTTCCATCGGGGAAACGATAGGGCAGTTGAGCGGCGTTCTTAATCTTGGAGTAGATGGTGTTATGCTTATGGGAGCCTTTAGTGCTTTCTATACGGTTCTTAAAACCGGTAATCTTATACTTGGTTTATTAGTGGCAATAGTGGTTGGAGCGATATTTGGGCTTTTGATTGCCTTTATTAATGTTACCTTAAAGGCCGAACAGGGGATCAGCGGGATCGGGGTTTATATATTCGGACTGGGATTAAGCAGTCTTTTGTTCAGCACTATGGTAGGAACAGTTCAAGCAGTAAGCGGTTTCCCTATTTTGTTTATTCCCTTGCTTTCTAATATTCCAGTTGTAGGTGAAATCTTCTTTCAACAAAACATCCTGGTATACGGTGCATTTGCCCTGGTTCCTATCTCCTGGTTTATATTAAATAAAACCCCTTTGGGGCTTAGTATTCGAGCTGTAGGGCAGCACCCGGAAGCAGCCGATTCATTAGGAGTTAATATTGTGCGTATTCGTTATTTTACGGTAATATTAGGTGGAATGCTCTCGGGGATTGCCGGTGCATCTCTTTCTATCGCACTGCTTAATGTATTTCAGCAAAATTTAACTAATGGGATGGGCTTTATTGCCGTTGCCCTGGTATATTTTGGAGCCTGGCGTCCTTTAAGTGTTCTCACCGGTGCGCTTCTATTCAGTACCGTAAATGCTATTCAGATATGGGTTCAAGTGCATGGTATTAATATTCCCTCTGATTTTACCTTGATGATGCCTTATATTGTTACTATCGTGGTACTTGCGGCTATGGCTAAACGCCGTATAC
>JBAUBA010000160.1:0-1669 GCA_049676265.1 Atribacterota bacterium | reverse complement strand
CTGCGCGCCGCCATTTAAATATATTAAAAAACGGTGCCATGCTCATAGATACACCGGGAATGCGGGAGCTGGGAAATATCGGATTAGAATCAGGCATTGATAATACATTTGATGAAATTTCAGAATTATCAAGACAATGTCGCTTTAATAACTGTTCTCATATACAAGAGAATGGATGTGCGATTTTAGCTGCTTTAAAAGAGGGTACAATTTCCCGGGAACGCTATGAAAACTATATAAAAATGAATAAAGAATCAGCTTACCATGAGAAGTCGTATTACGAAAAACGACGGAAAGATAAACAATTTGGAAAAATGATTAAATCAGTAAAGAAACAAATTAAAAATAAATAATAATGCATAATTTTTTGGAGAAATTTGATGCCAAAAAAACTCTCCGCAAATATGCTATATAATTATGTCAAATGCCCCCATCGTTTTACCCTGGATCTTTTTGGAGATTATTCCAAACAGAACCCAAGCAGACACCTATTTATCTTTTTATAAAAAGATTTGAAGGGAAGCTTAAGAGGTTTTTTAAGCTAAGGCCGGAAGGAAAGACTAAGAAGAAATTTGATAAATAGGTGTCTATATCTATTTATTATTGTGAAATAATCATGTTTTATATCATAAATACGAAAGGTAAAAAAAATGGAAGAAAAAATTGTTTATTTCGAAAAACCAGGCAAAGAAAATACAGCAGAAGTGATAAAATTAGTTTTAGAAAGGGCAAAATCAAGAGATATCAACCGGATTGTTCTGGCCTCAACCCGGGGGTACACTGCCAAATCATTCTTGGATGCTGTTAGTGGAAAGGATATTCATTTAGTTGTCGTTCCCTGGCAATTCAATTTTAAGAAGGAGGAAGGGAATCCATTCCCACAGGAATTAGTCAAGGAATTACAAGCAAAGAAACATATCGTCCACTTCGGAACGATGCTATTTCATACCGGCGATTTATACGGTACAGATACACCGATGGCTTTGGCCAATGTTCTTCGAGTTTTAGGCCAGGGAATGAAAGTGTGTGTTGAGATAACTATGATGGCCTGTGATGGCGGTTGTATAAAAATGGGCGAAAAAGTGATGGTGGTTGCCGGGACGCATTCCGGAGCAGATTTCGCAGTTGTGGCCACTGCAGCGTCCAGCACCCAGGTAACTTCACTACGAATTAATGAGATTATTTGTAAACCTATTTTATAATTCTCAATAAGAATGACCTAATAAGTAACGGTTCAATTATCATTAACAAAGAGTAATTATAATTGGATAACTTAAAGCTGATAACTTTCTTCAAAGAAAAGAAGGACTTTTAAAACTTAGGCAAAAAGGGGACATTCTTTTTTTGTATTTCCGCTCCCCTTTATGTCATTCCCGCGAAAGCGGGAATCTATCTTCTCTTTCTTTTATTGCCTGGTTTATCAGGGCGTGGCAATCTCATCTTATCTCTCTTTCTTAATTACTCATTACTCATCACTAATCACTGTATTTAAAAGTAAAGTGTGCTCCTATTATTCCCCCTATGAGAAAATCCGCAGGAAGGGTCAAATCTATTTACTCCAAATTATTTATTATTTTTTCCCATATCTGTTACTCAAGAACAAACAGGAATCCATTTTAAAAATTTATTTGACACCAGACGAGAAATATTTTATTATATACTTAGTTAG
>JBAUBA010000159.1:0-1656 GCA_049676265.1 Atribacterota bacterium | reverse complement strand
GGATTGAATGGATGAAAGAAGAACTGAAAGAACCTGCTTACAAAGATATGAGTTTGGTTGCAGTGGTATATGGCGATGATCTTTCGGACAAGAGTTACCGGGAAGCAACGGGGTTATTTAAATCTTACCCTAATTTAAGAGGGATTATTTCACCTACAACTGTTGGTATTGCGGCAACCGGGAAGGCGTTAGAAGATGCTGAAAAATCAGGAAAGATTGAACTTACCGGTCTTGGTTTACCATCTGAAATGAAGCAATATATCAAAAATGGTACTTGCCGACAAATGTCTCTTTGGAACCCCATTGATTTAGGATATTCATCAACTTATATTGCCTATAAATTGGTTAAGGGTGAATTTCAGGGTAAAGAGGGTGAAGTAATGAAGGTCGGTAGAATGGGAGAAATTAAAATAGGCTCAGGTAACGAAGCAGTCATGGGTGAGCCATATATATTTGAAAAAGATAATATAGATAAATTTGCTGAGATTTATTAATGGTTTACTCTTTGAATTAAAAAAAATCTGTTTGGTAAAGCGGGATTAATCATATCCCGCTTTACTTATAAATACCTCAAAACAAAAGAGGAATTTTGATTTAATGAATAATTGTATTATTGAAATGAAGGGGATTAAAAAATATTTTTATGGCGTTAAAGCACTTGATGGAGTAGATTTTAAAATAAGAACTGGTGAAGTACACGCTCTTATAGGTGAAAATGGGGCTGGTAAATCCACTCTGGTAAAGATTTTAACCGGTGTATATCAACCTACTGCAGGTATTATCATTCTTAATGATAAACCTGTTCAATTTCCATCTCCCCAAATCTCACAAAAAGCTGGGATATCCGCCATACACCAGGAAGCTATAATGTTCCCCGATCTCTCAATTATTGAAAATATCTTCATGGGTCATCATATTAAAAATAAATCTAATGGTCTGCTTTCATGGAGAGAAATGAAGGATAAAACCCAGTTACTTCTTGATAAGCTTGAATTGGATATTCGTCCTGATACAAAAGTAAGAAATTTAAGTGTAGCTCAAAGGCATATGGTAGAGGTTGCAAAAGCACTCTCGCTGGATGCAAAAGTAGTCATTATGGATGAACCAACCTCTGCCCTTACCCTTAAAGAAGTTGAGTATTTATATAAAATTATTAGAAAATTGAAATCAGAAGGAAAAGCCATCATCTTTATTTCTCATAAATTTGAAGAAGTCTTTGAAATTGCAGATTATTTTACCGTACTGAGAGATGGGAAATATATCGGAGAAGGGACGATTGCCAATATTACCGTAGATAAAGTTGTGCAAATGGTGATTGGACGCAGTCTCGGACAAATGTACCCGAAATTTGAAGCAGAGAAAGGTAACATTATCCTGAAGGTTGAAAATCTTACCAAGATAGGTGTATTTAAAAACATATCTTTTGACTTGCACAAAGGGGAAATACTGGGATTTTTTGGATTGGTGGGGGCGGGGAGATCAGAAGTAATGCAAACCATTTTTGGGGTAAATACAAAAACCTCAGGAGATGTTTTTATTGATGGAGAAAAAGTAAATATTACCAATCCTTCTGATGCAATGAATCATGGTCTTGCTTATCTCCCCGAAGATCGACAGATACAAGGTGCTATTTTAGCTATGAATATTCGGGAGAAT